>JBCCLG010000304.1:0-6708 GCA_039027015.1 Acidobacteriota bacterium
CCGCAGAACGGCTCGAGGCGCAGATGGTGGTCGGCTCGAAAGAGCCGCTCAAAACCCCGAGCGCAGCGCTCGAGGCGGCGATCGCCGTAGCCGCGGTAGATAAAGCTCCAGGTAAAGTTTTCAACCAAGACGGCGGGCAGCCCGAGCCGCGCCGCGGCCGCCAGGCCCCAGGGCGAGATATCGCACGCCACGGCGTCGGGCTCGATCTCCCGAAGCGCCTCTTCGAGCGGCCCGATCATGCCGTCCGGCTGCTCGAGGTGCTGCTCGAGGCGCGTCAGGGTCGCCTCGAGATCCTCCTCGAGGGAGTTGGACTGCACCAGGCCGAGGTCCGTCGGCACGCGGCGGAACTCGAAGCCGTCGGTCCGCGAGAGCGACTGGCGGAAGAACCACTCCGGAACGGTGGTCAAGACCGCGACCCTCTCCGGGGCGTCCGCGCGCCTCGCCAAAGCTTCGAGAACGGCCGCGCTGCGCGCCGCGTGGCCGAATCCGTGGGCCGAGATCACGTAGGCGAGGGCGCTCATCGCGCGGCCGGCATCACCCGGGCGGAAAGGATCGGGATCAGGGCGCCAGCCGCTCGATTACCCACTCATCGTCGGGGGTGCGGCGGTAGCGAAAGCGGTCGTGCAGGCGATTCGGGCGACCCTGCCAGAACTCGAGGTTTTGGGGCCAAAGCCGGTAGCCGCCCCAGTCCTCGGGCAGCGCGACCTGCTGACCGGCGAAGCGATCCTCCACCTCGCGCTGGCGAGACTCCAGCTCGGCCCGGTTGGCGACCACCCGGCTTTGGGGCGAGCTGGCGGCGCTGATCTGGCTGCCCACCGGGCGGCTGTGGAAGTACTCCTCCGACTCCTCACGGGCGATCCGCTCGACGGTTCCCTCGACCCGCACCTGGCGCTCGAGCTCGGCCCAGAAGAAAAGCAGCGAACCGTGGGGATTGGCCGCCAGCTCCGAGCCCTTGCGGCTGCCGTAGCTGGTAAAGAAGCGGAAGCCTCGAGCGTCAAAGCCCTTGAGCAGCACGGTGCGCAGGGACGGCCGACCGTCGGCGTCGACGGTGGCGAGGGACATGGCGCTCGGCTCCTTGGCGGGGGAGTCGAGGGCGTCCTTGAGCCACTGCTGAAAGAGGATGAAGGGGTCGGGGCTGAGATCGGCCCTGGCGAGCCCACCGCGGGTGTATTGGTAGCGCATCGAGGCGAGGTCGATCGCGGCGGTATCTCCAGGTCGCGGATCAGGCACGGGCAGGTCGTCCTTCGGTGATCGAGGCAGGTCAGGGTCTGGATATTTGAATGGGCGGCGGAGCGGTCAGTCGAGGGAAGCGAAGATGCGGGGCGTCAAGCCGGGGCGGGCTCCGCGGCTCGGGCCCTCGGCACGGCGGCGGTCGCCGGTTTTTCGAGCAGGGCCGCGTTGCCGGTCAGAACGAGGGCGATCCACACCGAATCGGCCATCAGCAGGTGCACCAGCTGCATCCATACCGGGGCGTGGAGCACCATGTTGAGGCTGCCGATGCCGATCTGCAGCAGCACCAGGGCGTTGAGGGCGTTGGCGTAGCGGCGGGCCGGCTCGGGGAGCTTGGCGGCCCGGATGGCGCCGATCAGCGCGAGGATGATCAGGCTCGTGCCGATGGCGACGAAGGGGTGCACCACGCGCAGCTGCACGAAGATGTGGGCGCCCTGGGAATCCTGCCCGACGCCGGAGCCGGGAACTCCCGGCGGGAAGAGGGTGTCGCCCAGGGCCGCGATGGCGCCCGTGGCGCCCACCAGCATCATGGCCGACACCGAGACCCAGAAAAGCCGGGCGATGCGGCCACCCCGCCAGCTCGCCGGGGCCTTTGCGCCGCCGGCGTAGTGGGCCGTCAGGGTCAGCGCGCCGAGCAGCAGAAAGGTGTTGCAGAGGTGGATCATCATCGAGACGCCGCGCTCGATGGAGGCGTTGTCGGCCACCAGCTCCGAGAGCACCAGGCGGGCGCCGATGGCCGCCTCGATGAGGATGAAGAAGAGCGACCAATAGGCCGCCTTGCGCACCACGTGCCCGGGCTCGTAGGCCCTGCGCGCCCACACCGCCAGGGCGACCACCAGGAGCAGGGCGACGCCGCTGGTGAGCCTGTGGGAGAACTCGATGACGGTTTCGATTTGCTCGGCCCGCGGCACGATCTCGCCATTGCACAGCGGCCAGTGGCTGCCGCATCCGGCGCCTGAGCCGGTGGCGCGCACGAAGGCGCCCCACACCACCACGATCAGCATGAAGGCGAGGACGGACCAGGCAAAACGGTGGAAACCTTGCTGGGTCATCGTAGGAGGAGACCTTTTCGAAAGAAGATCCGAGAGATGCCGAGGGATATCGTAGTTGGGCCTGCGGCTGTGGGCTCAGCATCGAGCGGGAGCCTTTAAAAACTCTAGTCGAAGGCCTGAGAACCAACAACTCTCTCGCGCTGGCGCGCGCGAAGGGTGTTGATCTATTGTCTTCTCTGTGCGGAGCACTCTGGATGCAGCGGCCGTCTGTAATCCGCGCGCCGACGCGCGATCTTATTGCAGCCGCGTCGAGCTGCTCTTGAGATGAGATCAGTGCCAGTCGTGACTCGGCGTGCGCTGCAGCCGCTCGATCGGCCAGACCCGCCGAGCTTTGATGCTGGTCGATCCGTCGCGCTTTTGAAGCTGTCCCTCGATCACCAGCCCCGCGGCCCCGGCGAGTACGTCGCGGCATTGGGCGAGCAGGTCGGGATGGAAGATCGCCTGGGCCATACCGGTCTCGTCCTCCAGGGTGATGAAGAGCATGCCCTTGGCGGTGCCGGGGCGCTGGCGCACGATGACCGAGCCGGCGAAGCGAACCACGGTGCCGGGTCGAGTGTGCTCGAGGGCCGCGCAGGTGAGAACGCCCTGGCGCGAGAGGTCCGAGCGAGCGTAGACCATCGGATGCATGCCCGGCGTGAGGCCGGTGGCCTGGAAGTCGGCGACGGTCTCCTCGAGAGGCGCCATCTCGGGCAGGGGAGAGGGGACCGCGCCGCCGCGGTCGTCGCGGTAGAGAGGGCCGGCGGGGCGAGCGACCCGCGCGGCCTGCCACAGGGCCTCTCGCCGGGTCATGCCGCGACCGAGGCCGCCGAGGGCGCCCGAGAAGGCGAGGCGCTCGAGCTGCGCCGGCTCGATTTGGCAGCGCAGCACCAGATCGTCGAGATCGGCAAACGGGCGCGCGTCCCGCTCCCGCTCGATGCGCTCGCCCACCTCCTGCCTCAGGCCGCGCACGTAGCGCAGGCCCAGGCGCACGCTGCCGGGCGGCGGCGCCTTGGCCTTCCCGCCGCCGGCGGAAGCCGGGCGCGAGGGGCGGCGCCGCCGCTGATCGAAGAGGTAGTCGGCCTCGGGTCTGCCTCGGGCTCGATCCCGAGTTTTCAACTCCCTCTCGCCGTCGCCGGCCCCGTCCTCCGCCTTGGGCTCCCACGTGCATCGCCACCGAGAGCGCGTCACGTCGATCGGGTGCACGGGCACGCCGTGGCGCTTGGCGTCCTGAATCAGCGTCGAGGGGTGGTAGAAGCCCATGGGCCACGCGTTGAGCAGGGCGACGTAGAACGCCGTGGGGTGGTGGGCCTTGAGGTAGGCCGAGGCGTAGGCGATCAGCGCGAAGCTCGCGGCGTGGGACTCCGGAAAGCCGTAGAGCGCAAAGGACGTGATCGACTGCACCACCTGATCCTGCGCCTCGCCGGTAATGCCGCGCTCGGTCATGCCGTCGCGCAGCCGACGCTCGATCTTTACCATCTTCTCCATGGAGCGCTTGAAGCCCATCGCGCGGCGCAGCTCCTCGGCTTCGCCGCCGGTAAAGCCCGCAGCCACCATGGCGATGCGCAGCAGCTGTTCCTGGAAGAGAGGCACGCCGAGGGTGCGCTTCAGGATCGGCTCGAGGGTCGGGTGCAGATAGCGCACCTCGGTGCGCCCCCGGCGGCGATCGAAGAACGGGTGCACCATGCCGCCGACGATCGGGCCGGGCCGGATGATGGCGATTTGGATCACCAGGTCGTAGAAGCGCTCCGGGCGGTTGCGCGGCAGGGAGGCCATCTGAGCTCGGCTTTCGACCTGGAAGACCCCCACCGTATCGGCCCGGCAGAGCAGGTCGAAGACCTCGGGGTCGTCGGGCGGCAGGTGGGCGTAGTCGATGTGCCGATCTTCGTGGGTGCGAATGAGCGGCACGGCCTCCTCGAGGGCGTTGAGCATGCCGAGGCCGAGGAGATCGACCTTGATCAGGCCGAGGTCGGCGCAGTCGTCCTTATCCCACTGAACGACCACTCGGCCCGGCATAGACGCGGGCTCTAGGGGCACCACCTCGTCGAGCCGCCCCTGGGCCATCACCATGCCCCCGGAATGCTGACCCAGATGGCGCGGCAGGTTCTGAATGCGCTGCCACAAATCGAGAAAGTGACGCACGCGCAGATCGCCAGGGTCGAGGTCGGCCTCGCGGATTTCGGCGAGGAGGTCGCGCTCGTCTCCCCGAGAAACGTCGTATCGGAAGCGTCCGAGTCGCTTCGAGAGCTGGTCGATCTGCGGCTTGCTAAACCCCAGGGCTTTGCCGACCTCGCGGGCCGAGAGCTTGTCGCGGTAGGTGATGACGTTGGCGGTCATCGCCGCGCCGTGGGGACCGTAGCGGCTGTAGACGTATTGAATGACCTGCTCGCGCTTGGCGCCCGACGGCAGGTCGAGATCGATATCCGGCCATTCCCCGCGCTCCTCCGATAGGAAGCGCTCGAAGAGCAGCTCCATCTTCACCGGGTCGACGGCGGTCATGGAAAGGGCGTAGCACACGGCGCTGTTGGCCGCCGAGCCGCGACCCTGGGCGAACATGCCTCGGCGCTTGCAGAATTGAATGATGTCCCAAACGATCAGGAAATAGCCGGCCAGATCGAGCTTCTCGATCATTATCAGCTCTTTCTCGATCTGTCGCTGGGCGCGCACGGTGAGCGGCCTGAACCGAGCGCGCGCCTCGTTCCAGGTGATTTGGCGCAGGAACGAGCCCGGGGTCTCGCCCTCCGGCAGGGGGTAGTCGGGAAAGCGATAGCCGAGGTCGGCGAGGGTGAAATCGAGCTGATCGGCCAAGGCTACGCTTTCGGCCACGGCGCCCGGCAGGTCGCGAAACAGCTCGTGCATCTCGGCGCCGCTTTTCAGGTGGCGCTCCCTCTGGGCGTCGAGCCGCGCGCCGGCCTCGTCGATGCGGGTATAGAAGCGGGCGCAGGTGAGGACGTCAAAGAGAGGCTTATCGCGCGGCCGGGCGTAGCGCACGCCGTTGGTGGCCACCAGCGGCAGCCTGAGCCCCTTGGCCAGCTCGATCACCGCCTGATTGCGTCGCTCCTCCTCGCGCAGGCCGTGACGCTGCAGCTCGAGGTGCAGGCGGCCCCCGAAGTGGGAGCGCAGCCGGTCGAGCAGCCGCGCCGCGCCGTCGGCGCCCTCGCGCTCGAGCGCGTGCGCCAGCAGGCCCTCGCCGCCGCCGGTCAGGCAGTGAAGACCCTCGGCGTGTTCGGCGATCTGCTCGAGGCTGGCGCGGGCGTCGCCCTTGGGACGGCCGCGGGCGGCGGCGGTCAGGAGTCGGCACAGGTTGCGGTAGCCCCGCCGCTCGCGCACCAAAAGTGTCAGGCGCTGGCCCTCGAGCGCCCGCGCCGCGGCCTCCCGGCGCGTCGAGCGTTTGGGCGTCGCTGCCGCGCCGCCTTCGGCGAGCACCACCTCGGCGCCCACCAGCGCCCTGAGCCCGGCCTCGCGCGCGGCCTTATAAAACCGCGGCGCGCCGTAAACCCCGGAGCGGTCGGTGAGGCCGATCGCCGGCAGGCCGAGATCCGCCGCGCGCTCGATCAAATCCTCCGGCTGGGAGGCGCCGTCTAAAAACGAGAAGGCCGAGGACGCACGCAGCTCCACGTAGGCGGGAGCCCAGCGCTTTTGCGAGGAGCCCCTGTAGCGACGCTCGCGCAGCTTCTCCTTGCGCGCGCCGGGCGAAGTCCTGAGCCGCTCGATGCTGCTGCCGTGGTCACGGGGCGCGTGGGCCATGTTGTGAGTATGGCGCTAATGGAGCGTAAGTTCAAGAGGAGCGCAGTGTGGAGAGAGTTTAAAACTCACGGTGACATGAAAAGAGAGTTAATACTTGACTCAATGAGAAGTTCATGCGAGTGTAATCCTTCTCTTGGAAGAGAGCTGCCGAACGGGAGAAAAGATGGTCCGAGGGGGGCCAGTTGCTCGATCAAGAGTCGTCAGAGCCGTGACGTTACGGGAGAGCAGAAATGGAGGTCGGTGATGATAGAGCAAGGAGCCCGCGCAATGCTGAAGGTACTTCTCGAGAGGCTTACGGTTGCCTCCTGGCGGCGAGCCACAGTGGCTCTCCTGGCCTTAGCGTTTAGTTTTTCCCCGGCGTACGCCGAGCAGGAAGCGCATAGCGCGTTCTGGTTCGTAGACCCGACGACGCGAAGCGTTCTGGAGGTCGCCTCAAACAGCTATGAAGTGAGAAAAGTGACGCCGGTACTCAGGATTTTTGGTGCTGATCCGATCCGCCTGCCGTCTGCCCGAATCCCACCAGGTGAGGTCCATCGATGGCGCATTGGGGATTTTGTTCCTGCGCAAGTTGCGGTTGCGAGCCGAATGAGGACTCCACGACATGCAAAAGTATTTTGGGGCTCAGCCACAATAGAGAGCGAGAAACTCTCGGGCTTGACGAGCTGGATCGTGACCTCCAACAGCTCCGAAAAGTGGGGGCTAA
>JBCCLG010000305.1:0-6694 GCA_039027015.1 Acidobacteriota bacterium
GGTCACACCGTCTCTAGTGACGGGCCTCCAGTGAGGCGGTCTGCTTCGGCTCGAGCGTCAAAATGCCTTGCAGCGCAGGGCGCGCCGTCGAGGGATCGCCGAGCCTCAGCTGGGCACTGCCGAGGCCAAAGTCGCAACACCTTCAGCGGTAGCAGCTTCGAGCTGTCGAAGATCGCTGGACACAAAAGTCACGTCGATCTCCCGTTCGACGAGCATCAGCGCACTTGCTAGAGCTAGAAATCTGATGACGATTGCGTCGACCGCCGCTACCTCATCAGGCCGGGCTTCGGATCCTCTGCCGATCAGTGGTCGAGACCGTCACGGCACGGTGACGGCCCACCGGCTCGTGTCCCCTGACTCAAAGCCATCGATGAAGATCGATCGGCTGCGCACGACCACGACCGCCCCGGGCTCGGCGCCGAAGGGTTCGCCGCGTCGCGGAATGCCGATCGCCAGGTCCTGGGCTTCGGCGCTGGCGCTGAAGAAGCGGCCGGCGGCAAGGGCGGCCCCGAACTCATCTGCGATCTCGAGGGCGCCGAAGAAAATCATGTTGAAGACCTGGCCTCCCACGAGGGTCAATCCTTCCGGCGTACCGTAGAGCACGTCGACCTCGCCCGCGTTGGTGAACCCGAGGGAGTTGTCGAGCGGCGCGCCGATCGCCAGATCGTCACGGCGGTCGCCGTCGAAATCCCCCGCCGCCAGCGCCTCGCCCAGTCGATCGAAGGGGTCGACGTCCGGGTCGAAGGAGCTCTCGAGAAAGAGCTGGTCGACGGAGCTTAGCCCGAAGAAGTTGCCGTAGAGCGCGTGCACGGCGCCGGCTTCCTCGACCCCGAACTGGCTCTCCCCGGGAGCGCCAATCGCCAGGTCGGTCCACGAATCTCCGTTGAAGTCGCCGACCGCCAGCGCGTAGCCGAACTGGTCGCCGTCCTGACCGGAGCCCAGGATGGCCGGATCGTCCTGGCTCCACACCCGTTCACTGTTCGCCACCGGATCCAGTCCGTCGACCGCCCCGGCGAAGACCACCACGGCCCCCTTCTGGCCCGGTCCGCTGACCACCTCGCCGGGCGTGCCCACCGCGAGATCGGGAATCGGATCGTCCTCAAATTGGCCGATGGCGAGGGAAAATCCGAAAAGCTCGTTGGCGTTGGCGCTGAGGGTGACGCCGGGCGAGTCCTGATGGAGCCACTGATTGCCGGCGACCTGAAGCGCGATCGCGGCCGCTCCGGAGACGATGTTGACCGCGCCGGCGTCCTCGGCCGCTCCCAGCGGCCCGGGATTGTCCGGCACGTCCTCGAACGGAACGCCGATCACGAGATCGTCGACGCCGTCGCCCGAAAGGTCGCCGGCGGCCAGGCTGGTGCCGAATCGATCGTTGTCCTCAGGAATGCCCTCGAAAAGCAGCTGGCTCACGAACTGAATTCGGACGAAGGGATCCTCGCCGCCGTAGGTCACGAAAACGCCGCCGGCTCGCGCCCCGAAGTTGACCATGCGTCCGGGCATGCCGATGGCGAGATCGTCGAAGCCATCGTCATCGAAGTCGCCCGTCGCCAGCGCGGCACCGAATTGCGCACCGGCTTCGGCCTCGTCGCCCAGGTCGACGGGCGTCAGCGTCTCGATCCGCGACCAGCCTTGGGACCCACCGTAGTGGACGCGAACGGCCCCCACACGCGCCAAGGCGGCGACCTCGGTCTCGGGCGCGCCCATGACGAGATCATCGAAGCCGTCGGCGTCAAAATCCCCGCGAGCGATCGCGCTGCCGAGCGAGCCGGCGCCGACGCCGTCGATCAACGAGAAATCGGTAACGCCGAGCTGGGCCCGCGCCGCGGGGGCGAGGATCGAGGCGATCAGAAAGGCGACGCTCGCCCCGTGGGCCAGAGGGTGCCGGCTTTTCTTGCTTGCGGAATCACTGTGCATGGTGAGCGAACCTCCGGCCGATGTCGATGGAAGCGCGCCGGCGACGCCCCATCGATCCGGCGCCACGGCGCTCCGTGGTTACAGCCCATGCGGCGCCCTCCCCACCGGAGAGGCGCCGGGCTTCCGATCTGAATACTCTGCGAATAGCCTGCCCGGCGTCCTGATGAACCTAAAAGGTCGAGCTTAGGGAGAGCTTAGGACCGCCCCACGTGGCAGACCACGCAGAGATCCAGCGTGAGGATCAGGCCGAGCGATACCGGCCAAAGATCACTCAGCGCATTCTTCAGGGCCCTCGAGCGGTGACGAGCGAGACCCGCTCATCACTTGAAAGGCCTGCACCGCAATCGTGTTGAGGCCGCAACCTGCTGAGCTCGATTTCGGCCGATTAGATCGCATGGAACTGACCGTATGGCTGCATATATGCTAGCATTCAGAAGTGCGAGTAGTCGTCGATACGAGTGTCTTCGTGAGCGCTATCCTGGGCTACGCGGGTGGTGCCAGCCGAGAGGTGCTCCGTCGCTGCCTGCTTCGCGATCTGCTTCCCGCTTTGGGCACCGCTCTTTTCCTAGAGTACGAAGATGTGGCGAGCCGTCCATCAATCGTCGAGCAATCCCGACTGAACGAGGCCGAAATCAGCGAATTGCTCGACGCTTTCGTGAGCGTGAGTGCCTGGACGACGGTCTACTATCGCTGGCGACCGAATCTGGTGGACGAGGCCGATCATCATCTTCTGGAGCTAGCGATCGCTTCTGGCGCCAACACGATTGTCACCAAAAACGTGCGTCATCTCAGGAGCGGAGAGCTTCGATTCCCACATATCCGAGTTCTAAAGCCAGAAGAGCTGGCCAAGGAGTTGTGACCATGGCAACAGTCACCGTCAGACTTCCCGACGAAAAGCATGAGCGCCTGAAGCTGATGGCGCGGCGTTACGGAATCAGCCTCAATAAGCTCTTCGAAGAGCTGTCGACGACAGCACTTGCAGAATTCGATGTCGAAACGCGGTTCCGGGTGCGGGCAGGTAGGGGGTCGGTCGAGCGTGGCCTGGAGATTTTAGAGAGCTTCGACACGGCAGAAGGCAAGCCGCCCAAGTGACGAGGCCGGCAGGGCCTGCGGCTCTCGCACGGCGGGCCCTCCTGGAGTAGAAGCTCAGCCCTGTAGCCCGATGCCCTGGGGCACCGGATGCCCTCGGGCAGCTCTCTCGTCACGACCTGGGCAGGGACCGTCAGGCCAAAATTCTTGAGCGCCGCGTTCGGTTTTGCGGCGGATGTCGTCTGGATCCATAGAGCGACTTTTATGGTGCGGATTTGCTTTATCGCTCTACGGGACACAACGGAGGACATCCATGTTGAGCAGCAGAATCCTGAAACCTACGATCGCGGCCCTGATCGGCCTGATGAGCGCTGGCGCCGCCTTGGCCGTCGACGGTGTCTTTGAGATCAACGCCGCGGCGGCTGCCGCCGGCGACGTCACCGACGGCGACACGCCCGGATTTCCGATCACGCTGTCGAGCCCAGGCTCTTACCGCCTCACCGGCGGCCTTAAAACGGGCAACCCCGACGCGACGCTCATCGAGGTCACTGTCCCCGACGTGAGCCTCGATTTGAACGGCTTTACCCTCGAAGGACCCGGTCTTGCGGGAAGCGGGGTCGGCATCACCAGCACCTCCAGCCTCACCGTTTTCAACGGCACCATTCGAGGCATGGGGGGTTTCGGCATCAGCGCCAGCGCGATCGGCAATCGAATCGAGAACGTTCACTTTCGAGCCAACCTCGGCGGCGGTCTCGCGGTTTCTTCTTCGTCCATCGTGCGCCACTGCGCATTCTCGAACAACGGCAACATCGGCCTTTTTGCCGGTTCCGGCAATCTTCTGATCGGCAACACCGCCAACGACAACGCCGATCGCGGCATCGAAGCCGGCAGCATCTCGGTCATTCGAGACAATCTGGCCTGGCAAAACGACGGCGACGGCATCTTTTCCGGCTCGAGCGCCGTCGTCATAGGAAACTCCGCCTTCGACAACACGGGCGACGGAATCGCGACGGGCAACGTGACGCTCGTCAAAGACAACACCCTGCGCGGCAACGACAGCGTCGGCCTCGATCTCACGCCGAGAAGCGGCTACGTCGGCAACGTGATCACCGCCCTCAGCAGCAGCGCGGTTTCCGGCGGCGTCGAGCTGGGGGTCAACTTCTGCGGGCTGAACACGACATGCCCGTAATGCCGCGCTCCCGTGAACGGTCCAGGCCGCTCGAGTGCCGCGCCGGCGTTCGCCGGGCTCTCGGGTGCCTCGCGCTTCTCGCGGCGGCGCAGGTGGCGCAGCCGGCCGAAGCTCAGAGGGTTATTTTCTCCCCGGACATCACCCTCGACCTCAGAGGACTCACGGTGCCCGACGAGGCGGTGGTCGACTTCGATTCGGGAAGCGCCGAGCCGATCGAATTCGCCGACCTCCCCCTCGAGCTCGCCGTGACCGCTTTCGAAATCGCAGAATCCGGCCCCGTCGCTTTTGCGGTCGACGCTTCGGTGCGTCTCGGCGACATCGAAGTGACGCCCCAGGACATCGTGCTTTCCGACAACGGCAGCTTCGACTTTCTGTTCAAGGGCCGAGGCAACGGGATTCCGCGCGGTGCCCGAATCGACGCCGTGACCCTGATCGATGACGAGTGCGCCTTCTCCCTCGACATCACCGTCCAGCTGGACGGCCTGATAGCGGCCGACGAGGATTTGATCCTGTGCGAGGGCGGCCTTCTTTTCGACGGCTCCGAGAGCGGCATCGCTCGCGAGCTGGACCTCGACGCCGCCCACCTCAACGACGACGGCGACCTGCTGGTTTCCTTCGACGGCACCGGCGAGGTCACCGGCATTACGTTTCACGACGAAGACGTTCTGCTTTTCGACGGCGGCGGCTGGGAGCTGCTCGTTCGAGGCCGCGACCTCGACTCGGAGCTTCGCGGCGGAGACCTCGAAGCGCTCTCGATCGTCGAAGTCGTGCCGCCCCTTTTTGCCGACAACTTCGAGTCGGGCGGTACCGGAGCCTGGAGCCTCACCGTCCCTTGATCCGCCCCAGCGCTTCCCGCGCCCGCGGTCCAATTCACAGCATTCCTCTAGAAAAGCCTCCGCCCGCCGCCCCGCACACTGCCCAGGGCCGGCCCGGGCGAGACAGGCCTACGACCCGGAGACTTCCAATGATTCGCACAGCAAAGACTCACTCAGCACTCTTCGCCGCGGCCCTCGCCTGCGCGCTCGGTCCGCTGCCCGCCGCCGCGGTTGACGGCGCCATTGAAATCAACGCGGCTGCCGCCGCCGAGGGCATCAACCCGAGCGACCCGCCGGGCCTTCCGGTTCGGATCGTCAATCCGGGCCTCTACAGGCTCACCGGCAACCTCACCACGGCGAACCCCAACCAGACGATCCTCTCCATCGAGGCGGACGGCGTGACCCTCGACCTGGGAGGCTTCCTGCTCGAAGGCCCGGGCGTCAACGGTTCGGGGCTCGGTATCGACTCCAGCGGAGCCGATACCGTGGTCAAGAACGGTACCGTGTTCAGCATGGGCTTTGACGGCCTGGCTCTCTCAGGAGAGAACAGCCGCGTTGAGAACGTGACCGTTCGAGCCAACCGCAACAACGGAATGTCTCTAGGCGCCTTCGCCACGGTGCGAAACTGCCTGCTCATCGGCAACGGCCGATTCGGAGTCGAAGCGGGCAACGGCTCTTCGATCGTCGAGAACGTGGTCGCTCTCAACGGATTCGCCAACGTCGGAGGAGGCGGCATCCGAACGGCGGGCGATTCCGTTCTGATTCAAAGCAACGTTGTGGACGACAATCGGGGCGTCGGAGTCATGACGTCGACCAACGCGAGGATTATCGGCAATGCGGTCGTAGACTCCGTGGACGACGGCATCGAGGTCGACTTCGGCTCCGTCGTGAAGGACAACCTGGTGCGCGCGAACGGCGACTTCGGCCTCGACCTCAACAGCTTCTCGGGGTTCATTCACAACGTGGTCGACGGCGTCAGCACGGTCGACGGCGGCGCACAATTCGGCCCGAACCTCTGCAACGGCGCCGCGACGTGCCCCTGAGCTGAGCAGATCGAAGCAGAGCGGAGCGGAGCCGACGGCCGAGCGTCTTGCCGCCCCCGGCGTCCTCCCCGGCGCCGGCTGCGAGCGTCGCCGGGGAGGCGGTTCGGCCGCGAGAAACCCGTCCCGGACTTCTCCGCGTCTCGGCTCGTGCTCATTACTTACAAAAATGTGGGTACTTGTTTATTAAACCCCTTTGCCTCTAATCTTCCCCTCGAACCCCGAGCGGCCCGGTCCGCCGCAGCGAAACGTCTTCGCGCGGCGGCCGCGGCCTTCTTCGATGGAGCCTTTCGAGGAGAAAAACATGAGCTACTTCTCAGTTCTCGCCGTCACCCCGATCACCGAGGATTGGATTCCCGACTACATCGGCCCCGCCAACGCCCTGGTGGCCAAACACGGCGGCAGGTATCTCGCCCGCACGGCGAACCATGAACAAATCGAGGGCGAAAGCGAAGCGGCGGTCATATTGCCGGCCACGCTTTTCCATTCAGCCCGGCGCGCGGGCAGATCAGCGACCAAAGAGATTGGCAGCCGCGTTGTGGTGCCGCTGGCGACATCCAGCGAGTGAAACACGCCGCCCGCTTCGTACACGATCCGGCCATTCTTTGCGGTGATGTTGCGAATGTCCCAGTCGCTCTCTTGCGTGATCTGCGAGACGGTGCGCGCGCTTGGGTCATAGCGGAAGATGTTGGAACACGCGTTCCAAC
>JBCCLG010000306.1:0-6693 GCA_039027015.1 Acidobacteriota bacterium
GCGAGCCGCCGCCGAAGACCACCGCGGCCTCGCGGGCCGGCAGCACGGTGCCCCCGGGAAAGGTGAAGCGCACGCCGCCGGCGTCGGCGAGTGTCCAGCCGGCGAGGTCGACGTCTGAGAAGCCCACGTTGAGCAGCTCGATGAACTCGTCCTGGCTGGCGCTGCGGCTGCCGTCGCCGTTGGCGTCGCCGGCCAGTCCGGAGGCCGGATCGGCGTGGATCTCGCTGATCACCACCTGCGGGAAGTTGACCTCGGAGGAGAGCAGGTCGGCGCGGCCGCGGGGCAGGATCTGGTAGCCGTCGTCGAGGGCGACCCAGTTGTCGAACTGGCTCGACAGGCCGATCACGTCGAAGCTTTGGGTCGGCGTGTTGGCGCCCGGGATGTCGGTGTCGCCGTCGACGCGCAAGGTCAGGGTCGAGACGCCGCCGTCGTCGCTCACCGTGAGGTTGCCGTTGCCGGTCTCGGGAATCGCTCCGGATACGACGGTGAGGCCGTTGATGCGGATCAGCCGGCCTTCGGTCGTCTCGCCGACCTGGGAAACCGTGACCACCTGCGGCGCCGGCGCGCTGCCGGCGGCCACGCGGGTGGAGCCGAAGTTGCCGAAGTCTTCGGCGGCGTTGACCTCGATCTGGCCGCCGAACTGCTCCAGCTCGCCGACCCAGCGCACCACGTCGCCGCGCGCGATGGCCGGGTCGAGGTCGCGGTCGAAGACCTGGACGCCGCCGGTCGAGTCCTGCACGTAGCCTTGGGTGATGAAGGAGTTGAAGATCCCCGGCTCGGCGGTCATGGTGCCCTCCACCCGCACGGCGCAGGTTTTGGGTATCAGCACGCTCGCCGCGTCCTGCACCCTGAAGGTGACGATGTCGGTGGTGCCGGAGTAGTAGCAGCCTTCCTGGGAGAGCTCGGTTTGCAACGACGCGTCGGTGGCGGCGACGCGGAAGCGCACCCGGGTGCCGTCGGCCTGGGCGGGCAGGGTGGCGGCCCAGCGGAGCCCGGACTGCAGGGTCATGGCGATCGGCGTCTGCGCCGCGCCGTCGAGGCTGTAGCGCAGCTCGGCGGAGGCGGTGTCTTCGAGCGTCGCCTCGACGGTGACCGCCTGGGCGGCGGTCGGCACCCGCGGGGAGTGGCCGACGCTGCGCACGGCCGGCGGGTAGTCGCCGATCGTGCCAACCCCGGAATCCGCCGACCATGCCGTGGCGGCGATGCCGCAGGCGTGCACGCGGTAGCTGGTGCCGTCGGACAGCAGGGTGAGGGTGCCGGGCAGGCCCAGCACCTCGCCGGCGCCGGCGTCGTCGCAGTCGGCGATGCCGTCGGCCAGGGAGTCGTCGGACCGCGTGTCTCCTGGGTCGCCGGGGTTTTGCTGCAGAAAAACCGGCGTGGCGCCCGAGCTGTCCGGAGTCGCCAGAATGCGGCTCACCACGTTGGCGCGGGGGTGGCCGAAATTATTCTCGATCGAGCTTTGGTTGATCGCCACCTCGGCGGCCAGATCCTGGAGAAAGGAGCCCGTGGAGCTGGTGTCGCTGCCGTGGTGGTTCACGGTGTAAACGTCGACGTCCATCACCTCAAATCCGGTCGGCGTCTCGACGTCGGCCACGCCGACCAGGGTGTTGCCCGTCAGATCGCCGCCGATCCACACGTCGACGTCGCCGTAGCGCACCACCAGGGAGACCGAGACGTTGTTCTCGAATTGGTTGACCCCGGAGGTGTCGATCGTCGGGCCGCCGCACACCTCGCCGTTGACCGTGGTGAACTTCACCGTCACGCCGCCGCCGAGGTCGATGTCGAAGGCCGCCGTGCTGCAGGTCACCGTGGTGCGGTTGAAGGCCGAGGCGCCGAAGGAGTAGTCGGAGTACGCGAAGGTGTTGGGGACGCCGCCGAAGGTGCCGCGGTCGTAGGCCACGGCGCCCGTCTTGAAGGGCACGTATTGATAGACGTTCTCCATGCGGCCGATGTGGTCTTCGTCGTAGTGAGTGGCCACCGTGACGTCGATGCCGGTCAAAACGCCGGCGTCGATCAGGTCATTGATGAAGTTCTCGATGCCCTCGTCGACCGACCTGAGGCCGGTGCCGGCGTCGATCAGCATGGCCTTGCCGGTGGGTGAGACCACCAGGGTGGCGCTGCCCTGCTCGATATCCGGATAGTAGATGCGCATCCACTGGGCGGATGCGGAGGCGGCGAGCCAGAGCGTGGCCACCATCGAGAGCGAGAGGATCCTGGCTGCGCGTTTCGGACGGGAACCCACGGGGATCATGAATTTCTCCTTCTCAGCGGTCTGGTGTGTCGTCGCGGCGGGGCCGGCCGAATGCAGAGGCTGCTGAAACCAAAGCCGGCCCCGCGGTGTGCTCGGAGCCTCGAACGGGTCTGAGAGAGAGAAATCGAAAAAACTATCGGGTCGGACGCGGCCGGCGACGCCATCGCCCACAGCGGTTGAGAAAAGTCGCTTCGGGGCGTCGGCATCGAGGCCTTATGGCAAAGAGCCTATCACTCCAAAGAGGAGAGCCAGCAGAAGGCTTGACTTATTTTTTGATTTATCAAAAAATGTCTCTCGTACCTTCAACAAACCTCTAATGACTCGTCTCAATATAATTCGCCATGACTAGAATCATACCTGCCTTCGCGTCCGCCAGGAGACCTGCCGCACCCCTGGGCCTTCTGCCCCTGAGCTTTCTGACCCTGAGCCTTCTGACCCTCGGCTTCGCGCCGCCCCTGTGGGCCTCTGAATGCGCCTTCGAGGGCGTGGTGGTGACCGGCGAGGCGCAGCCGGTGGCCGGCGCCGTCGTGCAGATCCTGGGCGGCTCCGAGAAGGTCCGCAGCGACGAGGCTGGAAATTTCTGCCTCGCCGAGCTGCAGCCCGGCCGGCACGCCCTGCTGGTGGTGGCCGAGGGCTTTTCGGTTCTCGACGCCTCGATCGAGAAGGGCGAAGCGCCCCTGCGGATGACCCTGGAGCTCACCCCGGCGTTCGGTGAAGAGGTTGTGGTCACCGGCACCCGCACGGCCAAGCGCCTGCTGGAGGTGCCGGTGCACGTTCAGCAGGTCAGCCGCGAGTCCATCGAGGCGGCGGCCGCCCGCACCCTGGCCGACGCCATCGAGCTGACGCCGGGCGTGCGCATCGAGTCCAACTGCCAGAACTGCAACTTCTCCCAGGTTCGCCTGCTCGGACTCGAGGGGCCCTACTCCCAGATCCTGGTCGACGGGCAGCCGACGGTCTCCTCCCTCGCCCTCGTCTACGGCGTCGAGCAATTCCCGGCGCGGATGCTCGACAGCGTCGAGGTGGTCAAGGGCGGCGGCGCGGCGATCTACGGCGCCGGCTCGGTCGGCGGCGTGATCAACCTCATCCCCCACGCGCCTTTTGACACCCGCGCCTCGGTGGACGCCCGCTACGTGGAAACCGGCGGCGAGCCCGGCTACAGCACCTCGGCGGTCGCCGACTGGAGCCCAGGCGACCGCCGCACGGGCGTGTCGGTGCTCGCCCAGCTCGACGATCTCGAGCCGTCCGATCGCGACGGCGATGGCTTCACCGAGGTGACCAGCCGCGAGCTTCTGACCCTCGCCGCCCGCGCCGAGCACTACACCCTGCAGGATCAGGCGCGGCTTCACGGCGAGGTCAACTGGACCGAGGCCAGCCGGCGCGGCGGCGATCTGGCGCGCATCAACCTCAACCCGGCCTTGACCGCGCTCACCGAAGACATCGACACGGAGAGGCTCGGCCTCGGCCTCGGCTGGCTGCACACCGTGTCCTCGGCCTTCGATTACCGCGTGTCCGCCTCCTACGCCAATACCGACCGCGACTCTTATTACGGCGCCGGTTTCGACCCCAACGCCTTCGGCACCACCCAGAACCCGCTGTGGATCGTCGATACCCAGGCCAACTGGTATCACCGCTCCGGCACCTTCACCGGCGGCGCCCAATACAGCCGCGACGAGCTGGACGACGCCCAGCCGGGCTACGGCCGGCAGCTGAGCGAGACCTACACCAACCTGGGTCTTTATCTGCAGGATGACCGGGCCCTCGGCGATCAGCTGACCCTGGTCTACGGCCTGCGCGCCGACGACCACTCGGCCCTCGAGGACGCAGTGCTCTCCCCGCGCCTGGCGCTCATGTACTCGCCTCGGGAAGACCTGACCCTGCGCTTCTCCTTTGCCCAGGGCTTTCGGGCGCCGGTGGTCTTCGACGAGGACCTGCACATCGAGCTGGCCGGCGGCGAGGCGCGGGTGATCCGCCCGGTCTCGGGCCTGGTCGAGGAGCGCTCGACGGCGTGGCTTTCCTCCCTCGAGTGGCGGCCGAGCTTCGGCCGCAAGGGCAGCGCGGCCCTCGAGGTGTCGGCGTTTCGCACCGACCTCGAGGATCTCTTCGACGTCATCGAGAACGACGACCCCCTGACCCCCGAGCGCGACTTCGTGCGCGTCAACGCCGAGGGCGCCGAGGTCCAGGGCGTGGAGCTCAGCCTCTCGATGCGCTGGGGCAGCGCCGTCTCGCTCCAGGCCGGCTACGTCTTCCAGAGCTCGCGCTTCGACGAGCCGGAGCCCGACTTCGGCAGCCGCGATTTCTTCCGTTCGCCGGACCAGCACGGCACTTTGGCCTTGACCTGGCGACTGCCCCAGGGCTTTCAGGTTTTTGTGGGCGCTCGCTATACCGGCCCGATGGTCGCCGCACACTTCGCCGGCTTCATCCCCGAGGACCGGCTCGAGACAACGCCCTCCTTCCTCGAGGTCGATCTCAACGTGTCGCGGGATTTCCAGATCGGCGGCCGCACGGTGGCGGTGACCCTGGGAGCCAAGAACCTGACCGATGAATATCAGGAAGATCTCGATCAGGGCCCGGACCGCGACTCCAACTACGTGTACGGCCCGCGCCTGCCGCGCTCCTACACCGCCGGCTTCCGCTGGGACTTCTGAGCCGATGGCCGCCCCAGCCAGCGCTCGCGCCCTCGCCTCGCTCCTTCTCGCGCTGCTCGCCGTCGGCTCGGCGCGTGCCGAGGGTCCCTCCGCCTTCGCCGAGCTGCTGGCGGGCGAGACCTACACGGATCTCGAGGGCGAGAGCTGGACCGCGGAAGACCTCGCGGGCCGCGTCGTGCTGGTGGATTTTTGGGCCACCTGGTGCACGCCCTGCATCGCCCAAATGCCCAAGCTCAAGGAGCTCGACGCGCGCTACGACCGGGCCGATCTGGTGATAGTCGGCGTCGCCCTCGACTCCCTGGACAGACGCCGGCTGCGCTCTTTCACCAAGCGTCATCGGCTCGGCTGGCCGCAGATCCACGAGCCTTTGGGCACGGAATCCGAAATCGCCCGCCGTTTCGCCGTCGAGGCCGTGCCCGCCACCTTCCTGATCGACCGCTCGGGTCGGGTGGTGGCCAGAGATCTCTCCGCCGAGGTCCTCGCGGGGGTGATCGAAACGCTGGTGGAGCTCGGAGGCCACGCCGCGGGCTCCTGATCGCGCGCCTCCGCGGACTTTATGAGGCTGCCTGGTCTTTAGGTGGCGCTTTGACGCTATCTCTGGCGCTGTAGAGTGGGGCAGTCCGCCTGTCGGCGGCGAATCCCGACTCAGAAACCAGCAACGGAGGAGGCGTCATCATGAAGCCAAGCGATCGGGAGCATGTTCAGCGGATTCTCGAGCGGTCCGACCGGCGCGCGGAGCGCATGAAGGAGATGCGCGAGAGGGTTTTGGCGCGCGGGGACTTTGAGGTGGCGTCGGTCGGCGAGAGGCTGATCGTCGCCGAAGGCGATTCGTGGTTCCACTTTCCGGGCACCGACGTTCTGGAGGTCCTCGAGGAGGGCTTTGGCTACAGTGTCGAGACCGTGGCTCACCGCGGCGACACCCTCGAGTCGATGGCCCACGACGAGAGACAGCTCGACGGCTTCGAAAATCGGCTGCGGCGACTCAAAGACGCCGGACGCACGCCGCGGGCGATTCTTCTGTCGGGCGGCGGCAACGACATCGCCGGCGCGTTTTTCCCGATCTTCATGAACCACCGCCGTTCGGGCCTTGAGAGGATCAATGAGGACATCGTCCGCGGCTTCTTCGACGTCCGCCTCAGGGCCGCTTTCCTGTCGCTGATCAGCAAATTCGGCGCCCTGTGCCAAAGGCATTTCCGCCCGAGCGACCTGCCCCTGCCGGTGCTTGTGCACGGCTATGCCCATGCGGTTCCCGACGGTCGAGGCTTTTGGGGCGGCTGGAGCCTGCTGCCCGGGCCGTGGCTCGAGCCGGGCTTCGAGGTGCGCGGCTACGGCGGCGACGACATGCTGCCCGCCAACACCGAAGTCATGAGGACCCTGATCGATCGCTTCAACGCCATGGTCGAGAGTCTGCCCGAGGAGCCCGGCTTCGAGCACGTGCGCTACGTGGACCTGCGCCCGCTGCTGAGCAACGATCCGGCTCGCTACCTCGACGACTGGGCCGATGAGCTGCACCCCACCTCCCGCGGCTTCGCGGCCGTGGCGGGAAAGTTCGACGAGATCCTTCGGCCGATCGTGGATCGGTAGGGCAAGCAAACCGCCAGCGCGTCCGGGCGAGAGCCCGACGCAGCCTACAAGCCCGCCCGCTCGGGAGGGCGAATCCTCATCCTCGGGCGCCTGGGACTAGCCGCCCTTCTCACGAGGAATCTGTTGCGAATCCGTATCTACCTGAGATTGCTTCGTTTTACGCGTCCCTCGCAGCTCGACGTACCGCAAGTACGCCTGCGCCGCGAGAAACGC
>JBCCLG010000307.1:0-6658 GCA_039027015.1 Acidobacteriota bacterium
GGAGTTTGTGGACGCCGGCGACGCCGTGACCTACACCCTCGAGATCGCCCATCTGCCGGCGTCGACCGCCGACGCCCACAGCCTGGTGATCAGCGATCCCCTGCCCGCCGGCGTCGAGTGGGTCTCGAGCGCCACGGTGTCGAGCGACTGCGCCGGCCTGTCGGTGGACGACTCCGGAGCTCCCAGCCTGGTTTTCTCCCTGCCCGACCTGCCCCTCGCGGCGGGCAGCTGCCAGATCTCCTTCGGTACGCGGATCGCCGACAGCGTGCAGCCCACCGAAGGGCTGGTCAATCTCGCGAGCCTGCAATACGACTCCCAGCGCACGTTCACGGCGGGCGAGACCCGCCGGCGAGTGACCAACGCCAAGTCGGAGATCACCGTTCTGGCCCCGGGCCTGGTCAAGATCGTGACCTCCTCGAGCCTGGACGCCACCGGCGTCTCCTTCCACCGGGCGGATCTTGAGGATCTGGCGATCGGCGAGTCCGTGGACTACCGGCTCACTCTGGTCTTTCCCGAGGGCCGCACCGAGAACGCCGTGGTGGTCGACTCGCTGCCGGCGGGCGCCTCGGGCGTGCTCGAGGTGGTGGCCGCCAGCATCGTGGAGGTCGGCGGACGGCTGGTCACCGAGCTGGCGGGAGCCCCCGTTCGCTCGGACGAGGCCCTCGGCGACGGCCTCGACGACACCGTGACCTTCGACTTCGGTACGGTGACCAACGCCGCGGACGGCGAAGACGACGAGGGCGACCGCATCGTTCTCAGCGTCACGGCCCGCGCGGTGGACGCGCCGGCCAACCTCGACGGCGCCGAGCTGGTCAACGAGGCCGAGCTGAGCTTCTCGAGCGGCGCGCCGCTGCGCGACACCGCGAGCGTCGACGTGGTGGAGCCCGACGTGGTGATCGTCAAGACCCTGGGTCCGGTGGACGACCGGGTGGTCACGGTGAGCGTCGAGGTGCGCAACGACGGCACCTCGCCGGCCTATGACCTCGAAGTCGAGGACCTGCTCGAAGGCGCCCAGTGGGAGACCGTGCAGCTGGCGATGATCGGCATCCCCGCGGGTTTCCTCACCGGCCAGGCGCCCGGACCGGCCGCCGGAGACGTGGTTTTGACCCTGAGAAGCGACCCCGGGGCCTTGCCGCCCTTAAGCTCCCTCGAGCCCGGTGAGTCGGCCATGTGGACCTTCACCGTGCCGGTGCGCGAGACCAACCCGCCGCTGACCTCGCTCAGCAACACCGCGACCAACACGACGACCTCGAGTCTACCCGGCCCCGAGCCGGCCGAGCGCTCGGGTCCCCAGGGCTCCGACACCGCGCTTCTCGGCCTGCCCGAGCTGAGCGCCGACAAGACGGCGTCGCTGCTCGAGGACGCCGACCAGTCGAGCAGCGTGTCGCCCGGCGATACCCTGCGCTACACGGTCGAGCTGAGAAACGACGGCCAGGGGCCGGCGAGCCAAATCGAGATCCGGGATACGCCGGACGCCAACACCGCCCTCGTCCCCAGCTCCGTGGTCGCGCCCGCCGGCGCCGCGGTGGTGAGCGGCGATCAGGCCGGCGACCTCGAGGTGGTGGTGCAGCTTCCCGCCCTGGGAGCTGGCGAGACCGCCAGCGTCAGCTTCGAGGTCGAGGTGCTGCCGGTGGCCGCCGGAGTGGTCGACTTGACCAACCAGGCGCAGGTCAGCCTGCGCGAGCTCGAGGGCCTCGTATCGGACGATCCCTCCACCGGCGCGCCGGGCGATCCAACGGTGGTGGGGCTCGACGCGGCTCCGGATCTCACCCTCACCAAGGGCGATGACGGCGACGCGGCTCCCGGCGCCGTGGTGGTCTACACCTTGAGCTACTCGAACGACGGCACCCAGGAAGCGCTGGGGGTGCTGCTCGAGGAGACCGTGCCCGAGAACGCGCGCTTTGACGAGGCGGCGAGTCTGCCGTCGGTCTGGTCGTGCGACGACGCCAGCGGTCCGGGCACCCCGTGCCTCCTCACGGTCGGCGACCTGGCGGTGGGCGAGGGCGGCACGGCGCGCTTCGCCGTGCGCCTGGTGGACAGCCTGCCCGCCGGCGTAGACGCTCTCGAGAACGTGGCGACCGTGCGCGACGACGGGTCCCAAGGGCCGGATCTTGACCCCTCGGACAACCGCGCCGAGCGGCTGACCCCGGTGGACGCCGAGCCGATCTTTGATTTTCGCAAGAGCGTCGACGCCCCGGTGGCCATTCCCGGCGTGCCGTTGCTCTTCGATCTCGAGTATTCGAACGTCGGCTTTCAGGACGCCACGGGCGTGGTTCTCGAGGAGACCGTTCCCGCCAACGGCGCCTTTGACGCCGCGGCGAGCCAGCCCCAGGGGTGGTCCTGCGCCGACGGCAGCGGCCCCGGTACGGCGTGCCAGCTGGCGCTCGGAAACCTCGACGCCGGCGAGTCCGGGAGCGCGGTCTTCGCCGTGCGGACCGCCCAGGACGCCGCCGACGGCGCGCTCCTAAGCAACACCGCCTCGATTCGCGACGACGGCGCCAACGGCCCGCAGCCGACGAGCGCCGAGGAGACCGCCGCGGTGCAGATCAAGACCCTGCGCTTTACCAAGACCCGCCTTTCGGGCGAGACCGTGGCGGTGGGGCAGGAGGTGACCTACAGAGTGGTGGCGAGGCTGCCCGAGGGCCTCAGCCTCAACGGCGTGGTGATCCGCGACGATCTGCCCGAAGAGCTGTGGGCCGTGCGCCAGGACTTCGCCCAGGTGCTGCCGGGGGTCGTCTTCTCCGGCTCCCTGATGCCCGTTCTTGAGGACGGCCGGGCCCTGATCTGGGATCTCGGAACCGTGGCGAATCTCGATACCGATCCCGCCACCGACGAGATCTTCGAAACCACCTACACCACCCAGGTGCGCAACGTGCCCGCGGCCGCGGATGGCGAGAGCTTCGACAACGCCGCGACCTGGAGCGCGGACGGCGAGCTGCTCGCCAGTGCCAGCGCCAGCGCCCGGGTGGTGGAGCCGCGGCTCACCCTGCGCCAGACCCTCGAGCCCACCGTGGCGAGCGCTGGCGACGTGGTGAGCGTACGCCTCACCCTCGCCCACGGGCCGGGCAGCTTCGTGCCCGCCTACGACCTCGAGGTGGTGAGCGTGCTCGATCCGGCCTTCACCTATCTCGGCAATCTGCGCGCCGACAATGGCCCGCTGCCGCAGGTAGACGTCTCCGCGCTGCCCACGGTGCGCCTCACCTGGGCGGATCTATCGAACGAGATCTACAACCCGAGCAACCCGGTGGTGGTGAGCTTCGACGTCGAGACCTCGGCGGGAGGCCGGATCGACAGCGTGGCCGACCTCACCTGGACGAGCCGACCCGGCGAGCCCGGGCTGGCCGATCCGACCGAGGAGACCACCGGCGAGCGCACCGGCGACGCCGCAGACCCCGGCGGCGCGGTCAACGACTATCGAGATCGCGACGCGGCGCAGCTCAACAACCAACTGCTCTACGGCTTCGAGGATCTCAAGAACGACGACGTGCTGTTCAACGACTTCGACTACAACGATTGGCTGATCGAGGTCACCCTCGAGGAAACCCTCGACGACGCCGGAAACTGGCGCCGTCTGGAGTTCGGAATCGAGGGGCTGGGCCGCGGCGCGGGCTTCAACCACCTGCCGTGGCTCGATGTCGGAGTCGAGGGCCCGGTGGTCTTCACCGTGCAGCGCTTCGACAGCGCCGGCGCGCTGATCTTCGAGCAGACCCAAAGCTCCGACGGCGAGTTTCTGCGCGGCATTCAGCTCTTCGCGGATACCTGGGACACCCTGCCGCCGTGGAATCAGGGCAATTTCCCGTTCGCCGCCAACACCGATCCGGCCCAGACCTCGAGCCTGACCACCCGCGGGCAGACCGCGCGGGTGGTGGTGGAGATCGGCGAGTCGTCGAGGAATCCGCGGGTCGCCGACGATCCGGCCACGGCGCACCTGAACGAGACCTTCAACTACCTGGTGGGTCCGTGGATCCGCGTGCTCGACACCGGCGAGGAGATCCACTTCCGCTGGCGCGGCCGAGGGGCGACCCAGGATCTGGTGACCGCCGATCTCTACGGCCCGCAAACGCCCCTGCTCGGCTTCCCGCTCGATCAGGTGAGGGCCTTCGAGAGCCTGTGGCGCTGGCCGATCGAGCGCGAGCCGATTTGGGACGCCTATCCGAACTTCGTGGACTTCATCCTGAGCGGCGAGACGGCGTCCACCGACTGGCGGCTGCAGCCCGCGGCCGGCGTGATCTGGCCCGTGGACGTCGCGCCCGAGACGGCGCCGCCCCTCCTGCCCGCGCCGGCGGGAGACACCTGCGGCTCCGTGGCCTTCGATCACGCCTTCGGCTCCCCGGTCTCGGCTTCGCCAGCGATCGGCGATCTCGACGCGGACGGCGATTGGGAGGTGGTGTCCGCCGAATTCCTGGGCGCTTTGGTGATCCACGACGAGACCGGCGCCACCGTGCGGGTGATCGAGCCCGCGGGCGTCGGCGGCGGAATCCTGCAGTCGAGCGCCTCGGCGACCCTGGCCGATGTCGACGGCGACACCGACCTGGAAATCCTCCGCGGCTTCGACGACGGCAGCCTGATCGCCTTTCATCACGACGGCACCGAGGCCGCCCGCTGGCAGCTGCCCGCGAGCCTCAAGTCGACGGCGGTGACGGCCGATCTCGAGGGCGACGGCGATCTGGAAATCTTCGTGCTGGCCGGTGACGCCAAGCTGCACGGGCTGCGCGCCGAGGGCGGCACGATCCCCGGATTCCCGGTGAGCGTCGGCGGCCTCGAAGACGTGTCCAACAACTTCGTGCTGCAGCCGTCGCCGGCGGTGGCCGACGTGGTGCCGGGGGGCGATCTCGAGATCGTCGCGGTCGGCAATCTGGGCGAGGTCTTCGTGCTCACCTCGAGCGGCGGCGTCGTGGCCGGCTGGCCCTACGCCCTGGGCACCGGCGCGGCCCTGGCCTCGCCGGCGGTCGGCGACCTCGACGGCGACGGCGGTCTGGAGATCGTGGTGGCCGACGACGGCGGCGGCGTCTTTGCCCTGACCGCCGGCGGTGGTCTGCTGTGGCACGCCCAGCGCGTCCTCGGCGGCCCGTCTTCCCCCGCCCTGGCGGATCTCGACGGCGGCTCGAGCGCCCTCGGGCAGACCACCCTTGAAGTGGTGATCGGCTCGATGGACGGCAAGGTCTACGCCTTCGACGCCGCCGGCGAGGCGGTGGCGGGCTGGCCGGTGACCACGGGTTCCGCGGTCCTCGCCTCGCCCTCCGCGGGCGACGTCGACGGCGACGGCGCGGCCGAGGTCTTCGTCGGCTCCTTCGACACCCGGGTCTACGGCTGGTCCGGAGACGGGCGCACCCTCGCCGGCTTCGGCGACTCGGCCTTCCCGTGCTCGCTGGGCGCCGCCATCTTCTCCTCGCCGGCCCTCGGCGACATCGATCTCGACGGCCACGTCGAGGTTCTGATGGGCTCCTACTCGAGGCGCCTCCACCGCATGACGGTGGCGGGCACCGTGGCCGCGGGCCTGATCCCGTGGCCCGAGTTCCGCGGCGGCTCAGGCCACGGCGGCTCCTCCTCGGCACTCGAGCCGCGCCAGCCGGTCGACCTGGCGATCAGTCTGGGCAACGGCCTCGAGTCGGTGCAGCCCGGCGAGTCCTTCGTCTACGCCCTGGTCCTCGAGAACGCCGGGCCCAACGGGGTTTCTGGCGCGCTCCTCACGGCGGAATGGGACGCCGATCTCGGCCCGTGCCGGTGGACCTGCTCGAGCCAGCCCGCGGACCTGTGCCCCCAGGGCGGCGGCGGCGTCGGGAACCTCGACCTGGCGGTCGACCTGCCGATCTCGGGGCGGCTGAGCGTGGAGGCTCGGTGCACCGTCGATCCCGGCTTTGCCGGCGACGCCATCGCCTCGGAGGCCGAGGTGCGAGTGCCCGCGGACCGCTACGACACCAACCCGGCGAACAACCGGGTGAGTGACGTCGACGCGAACGCCCAGGGGCTGATCTTCGTCGACGGCTTCGAGTCGGGCGATACGGGCCGCTGGGCCACCGCCGCGGGGGGACGCTAGGCCCCGGGGCGCAGTCCGAGAGTCGAGGAGCGCCCGAGCCGTGAGCCGCAAGACCGCCGCCAGCAGTCCCGCAGCGCCTCGGCTCCCGGGCCTCCTGCGTTTCTCCGGCCGCGCCGCCGCGGCCGGGGCCCCTTTGGGGGCCGAGGCGATCCGCCTCGCCAGGTCCCTCGGGTCGGCCGGGGCGCGCGGCAGGGCGGGGCGGCGGATCGCCTGGGCGATGCTCATCGCCCTCGCCCTGTGGTGCCTTTGGGTGCGCGCCGATCTGGCGTGGAACGGCCCGCATATGGATGAGCTCGACTATCTCTACGTCGGCGGTCTGCTGCTGGCGGGCGAGACCTGGCCGACCCAAACCTACGTTTTCAGCTCGGATCTGCCCCTCTGGATTCTGGCGCTGGGAGAGCGGCTCGGCGGCGGCGACTTTCTCGGCGCGCGGGCCGCGGTGGCGCTCCTGGGGCTCCTCTCCCTCGGCTTTCTTTGGCGGGCGGCCGAGCGTGCCTTCAGGAGCTGGGCGGTGGCCGGCTGGGCCACCCTGCTTGTGGCCATCTCGCCCTCCCACCTCTTCATCAGCCGGCTGGCGACCTACGACGCGGTCTGCTTTCTTTTTCTTGCGGCGAGCCTCGA
>JBCCLG010000308.1:0-6651 GCA_039027015.1 Acidobacteriota bacterium
CATCAATACGCCGGCCTGCCTCACCTCGCCACGGGTCAGGCCGCCGTTCTTTACCCGCCGACCTATCTGGCGGTCGCCGTTGCCGGAGGGCTGGGGGACCTGCGCTGGGCGATGGACATCCTGGCCATCGCCCACCTCGCGCTGGCCGCCCTCGGCATGTTCTTGGTGCTGCGCAGTCTCGGCCTCGGGAGAGGCGGTGGGGATCTCGTCGGCGCTCTTTTGTGGGCCTGCGCGCCCTTTGTGGTGATCGTGTCCCGAGCGTGGATTCCCTACGCCTACGCCGCCGCCTTCGTGCCCTGGAGCTTCTGGCTCCTGCTGGGCCTCCTGAGGCGTCCCGGCTGGACCCGGGCGCTGGCCTACGGATCGCTGAAGAGCCTCTTCTTCTTCACCGGACATCCGCAGATGCTGGTGTACTCCAGCCTGATCGAGGGCCTGTACTGGCTGCTCTCCGCCGCCGGCGAGCTGCGCTCCGGGGCGCAGACCCTCGGGCACCTCGCTCGCCAGGCCGCCGGCCTCGCCGGCGCCGCGACGTGGACCGCAGCGACCTCGGCGCCCCTTCTTCTGCCCATGCTCGGCGCGGTGCGCGCCTCGTTCATGCGCAGCGAGCCGCTGCCCCTCGAGGTGTTCGCTCAATACTCGATGCAGCCCCTCGACTTCGCGGCCGCGCAGATCTTTATCTTCCGAGAAAAGGTTTTTCTGGACGCCGGCTCGTCGATTTTCTTCATGGGGCCCGTGGCGCTCGCCGCGCTGGTCTACTTCGCCCTGCGCTGTCGAGGGATCAATACGCCGGTGACTCGGCTGGCCGCCGTGGCCGCCTTGGCCTTCCTCGCGGCGACGCCGGCCTGGCGGCTGATTTACGGTCTGCCGGTGCTCTCGACCTTCCGCTGGCCGGCCAAAACCTTTCTCTTCTTTTTCTTTGCCTCGGTGCCGGCGATCTGCCTGGCCTTTGAAACCTTCTCAGAGCGTCGCCCGCGCCGGGCTCGGGCTGCCGCGGCGCTGGCGCTGCTCAGCTGCGTCGGCGTGCTGCTGGTTCCAGAGTGGCGGCGCAGCATGGGGGAGGCGACCCTCGAGCGTCCGCTGGCCGAGTATCGCGGCCACCTGGCCGAGCTGTGTCCTGGGCCCGGCCGCATCGTCGCCCTGCGCCAGATCGACACGCCGGCGCCGGTTCCGTGGGATCAGCTCGCTCCCCTGATGGCGGGCTATAACTACGCGACCCTTCTAGAGCGCCATCAGCTCGGGGGCTACGAGCCGCTGGTCTCGACCCTGCACTACCGGCTGAGCGCCCGCATGAGCTACACCGCGACCCTGCCGATCGAGGCGGTGCAGCGGCCGGAGGTGCTGCGTCACCTGGCCTGGTGGGGGGTCGACTGCGTGCTGGTGCCCGAATTCGAGGGCGTGCGGGAAACGCTGGCCCTGGCGCCCTCGCTGCGTCCTTCGGGTTCGCGGAGCGGCATCCTCGCCTACCGCCTGGACGCGGCGCCGCTGGTCGCTCCCGTAGACCGGCCCGGGCGCGCCCTCGACTTTGAGTGGACGCGGAGCGGCTTGACCGTGCGCCTTTCCGGCGAGTCCGGCCCGCTGCGGGTGGCGGTGGCTCCCGCCGGTTCGTGGCGCGTCGTGGCCGACGGCTCGCGGCCGGCCGAGTGGCGCCTCGACCCCCGGGCGGGTTTGGTGATCGAGCCCCCGCCCGGCGCCCGCAGATTGACGCTCGAATATCGCGATCCGGCCCTTGAGGCCGGGCTCCTGATCGCCGCCCTGGCGGCGGCGTGCGCCCTCCTCGCACGGCTCCTCGCGAGGCGCCTCGACGCTCGCGGCCAGGGCTCTTCGCGGGCTCGACCCTAGCTGCGCGCGAGGGCCGACTCGTCGATCAGCTCCCTGGCCCGCTCGATGAAGGTGCGGGCTAGGGCCCGGGTGACCAGCGGCAGCCTGGCGACGAGCCGGGGCTCGGCCGCGGCGAGGTCTTCGACGCCGCGGATTCCCAGCTCGGCGAGCTGCTCGGCGCGCCGCTCGGCGATGCCGGCGATGGCGACGAGGGGCGGCAGCTCGACTCGGCGAGGGGCTGGCGAGGTGCCGGGCCGCGGCGCCCGCCGCTTCTTCCTCTCGGGGGCGCACGGCTCCTCCCCGGGTTTTGAGCCCGGCGGGGTGGGAGAGGCCAGGCCTCCCGGGAGATCGGCCGCCGCCCGCGGCTCCCGCGGCTCCCACAGCAGCTCGAAGTCCCGCAGCTCCAGCTCTCCGGGCGCCTCGGCGACCACGGTGAGGGGCATGGTTTGGCGCGGCGCGAGGCGCAGGCTGAGCTTCTCGAGCTCGAGGCTCGCGGCGGGGTCCAGCTCGAGGGAAAGCTCGGCGCGGGCGGCCCCTGCGGGCACGGCCCCCTCGGCCGCGCGGCCTCCAGCGGAGAGGGGGAGGGTCAGCTCCTCGGAGCCTCGGCTCGCGCCGTCGCCCGGCCACGCCAGGCGGAGCTGCACCTTCCCGGCCGCGGCGCGCCCCTCGATTTCGAGGGCGAAGCTCGACGGAGCGCCGCCGAGCGCCACAGCCTGGTGGAGGCGCAGCGCTTCGCGGCCCCGGTTGACGAGGAGCGTTGAGCCGCGGGGCGTTTTCTCGAGGCCCAGCTGCGCGCCATCGGGGGCCTGCCAGCCGAGAAGATCCGAGGAGTCGAGCCGGCGCTCGGCGGCCGCGGTGAAGGTCGGGTCGAGAAGACCGTTCGCGACGCCCCGCAGGGAGACCTCGGACAGCGCGGCGCGGCCCTCCTCGACGATGAAGCGCAGCTCGGCCTGCGCCGCTTCTTCCGGCGCGCGCCGACGCAGGAGATGGAGCCGCCGGGGGGCGTCGAGATGCCCTTCCGCGGCGACCTCGAGGGCGAGCCGGGCCTCGGCCAGCGGGCCGCCCTCGGCGTCGAGCCAGAACAGCTCGGCCAGGCCGCCCGCGGCGGTGGCCAGGGCGCGGAAGGAAAGCTCGTAGTCGCAGCCCCCCGAAACCGCCACCACCTGGGAAAGGCCGTGGGGCCCCTGCTCGAGATCGGCGGGGTCGCCGCCGATTTCGAGTCCCGAGAAGCTTCGCGCGACCCGGCCCGCCGTCACCGTCCAGGCTTCGAG
Organism: Acidobacteriota bacterium; assembly: GCA_039027015.1. Lineage (GTDB taxonomy): Bacteria > Acidobacteriota > Thermoanaerobaculia > Multivoradales > J023 > JAUIJL01. The sequence continues at coordinate 3,090 of JBCCLG010000308.1, forward strand.
AAGAGGGTCCGGGCCCAGGGCGGGCGCCGAGGCCTGCAGATCGAGGGGTGTCTGGGCGAAATCGCCGTTCCGCACGTGCTCCCCCTGCGGGCAGCTCGGCTGGGCGGCCAGGAAGTCGTTGGAGGCCTCGACCAGCTCGGCAAGATCGAGCCCTAAGTCGACGCGCTCCGCGGCGGCGTAAGCGTCCAGGCCCACGCGCGCTTCCTCCCCCTCGTTCCCCACCTGAAAGGCGACGGGCATGCGGAAGTGCGCCGCGTCGCGGCGCAGGCGAAAGAGGGCCTCGAGCGGGCCGTCGCGGGACTCGAGGATGCTGCGGCGCCACGACATGGCGCCGTCGCGGGTGATCTGCAGGCCGAGAAGCTCCGGGCCGAGGGTCTCCCGGCGCGCTGCCGGCCTGCTGGACCAGATCACCGTGCCCTCCAGGCTTTCGATCACCAGCCAGAGGCGCTCGGCGGGAAAGTCGAGGGCGGCGGGAAGCGGCGCCGAAGTCCAGGTCGGCGAGCCCGCGCGGGAGCGTTCGAGTCGAACCTCCAGGGGCGCGGCGAGGAGCGAGGTGACGCCGGGCTTGCCGTCGAGATCCTCGAGCACGTCGATCCGCGCCGAGACCTCCCGATCGGCCGCGGCGAGCGGGAGGTCCAGGGCGTCCGCGACCGCCGGCTCGGGCAGGGTGAAGGGCTGGGCGCAGCTGGTGCCGGGGGCGATCTCCTGGGCGAGCGGAGCCTGCCCCGGGCCGACCGGTCCGAAGACCACCCGGCTCGATCCGAAGCCGCCGACCATCCGGCCGCTGGCGCCCGTGACGCGGGCCGGCCCCGGGAAGGTGAGGGAGATCACGGGCTCTCGGCGCAGGGGCAGGCCGCCGTGGTCGAAGCGCAGGCGAATGGAGCGCGAATCCTCCACCCGATGAACCCTCTCGAGCTCGAACTCGAAGTCCACGTCGAAGCGGCCGGCGGTGGCGCTGTGGAGCACCAGGGGCACCTCGAGAAAGCCGTGAACGGACGGCGCCCGCTCGAGAACGGGCGCCAGAGCGGCGGCAAAGTCCGGAACCTCCCGCGGTTCACCGATTTCTCCAGGCAGGCTCCAAAGGGGCGTCTGGGCGGCGAGCCGGAGGCTCGAGGGAGCGCTTTCAACCGTCGCCGACGTCACGCGGAGGGGCCCGCCGCCGCTCAGGCGGAAGCGCGCTACCCGCAGGCCGGGAAGGGGGAATCGATCGCCCTCCGGCGCCAGCTGGTAGGGCGAATCGCCGGGCGCGGCGAGGGCGCCGCGATCGTTGATCTCGCTCCACACCCCGCCGCCGAGATCGACCTGGAGAACCGCGCCCTCAAGGCCGCTGCCGCGCACCGCCACGAGGACTAAACGGGCGTGGAGATCGACTTCGACCGCCGCGCCGGAGGAGCGCGCGGTGAGGCGCAGCTCCCCCGGCACCGGGTTTGGCGAGGCGGTGAGCTCGCGGTCAGCTCCCGGCGTCACGCGGGCGCGGGCCGCCTTGAGCCGGGCGCCCGCCGGCAGGCGCCGCAGCACGAGCTGGCGATCTCCCGCCAGGGGACTCGAGCTGCCGTCGAAGCGATCGCGAATGCGCATGGGGCACCTCAGATCTTGAGTAGGGCCATGACCTGGAGCTCGTCGCCGTCGATCTCGAGGGAGGGAAAGCCCTCGGGCGCCGAGGGGACGCCTGTGCGGATCGGCGGACGCAGCAGCTCGAGGCCGAGGGTGTCGAAGTCGAAGTGCGAGACCTGGATTTGAGTCGGCGCCGGCGTCGCCAGGGCGACGTCATCGGTGGCGTCCAGGCCGCCGGCCAGGTTGACGGTTTTGCGGGGTCGCCACTGGATGAAGAGATCGTCCCAGTGCTTCTTGCGCTTGACGTCCGCCACGCGCATCTCTTCCCGGCAGCACTTCTCAAACCAGGGCGAGTGGCAGTAGTGGTCGTCCTCGAAGCTGTCGTTGGGGTCGCGGAACAGGGCCTTCCACAGCTCGTTGAGAACGTCCGAGAGGGCCTGGTCGTCGCTGATCTCGACCCCGAGGTGCTCGAGCATCGCGGCCACGGGAACGCGCCAGGCGGGCCCCTGGCGCGGCTGGATCTCCACCGGCACGCGCTGACCGGGCGCCACCTCCACGCGCAGGGTCTTCTCATCGCCGTGAAAGGCGTAAAAGAAGGTCCAGGCGGGGAAGGTGTCCTTGTCTTCGCAGCACACCACGGGGAAGGGATCCAGCTGATAGAGGTCGACCCAGGGACACGCCCCGAGACCGTGCTCGATCGTCCGCGTCTCGCCCTGGCGGAGGTGGAGAAAGAGCTTCATGGAGCTGTCTCGACCGTGACATTCGGCCACCGCTCGATCGACGATTTTGGCGGTGATCTCGGCCAGACTCATGCCTTCGAGCTTCATCGAGTCGCCGGCCTGGTCGACCTCGGTGATGGCGCGGACCGCCTCTTCGATGCTCTCGGCGATGTCGCCCCTGATAAGGCGCTGGAGCTCGTTCCACTTCTCGGCGGTGATCAGGTCGCCGGGCTTCTGTTCGAGATAGGGGGTTTCTTCAGGCATGGTTTCTCCTCGTGGGGTGGGTTCTTGTTTCGGATGCGTCTTTGCGTCAGGGGGCGTGCGGGGGGCCCAGCTCGGCTCGCCGTCGGCTGACCCGAGGGGAGATCCCGGCGGCTTTGGCCTCCAGAACCCCCACGGGCGAGGGCGAGAGAAGCTCTTCGGCGAGGGCGGGGGGAGCCGGCCCGGCGACGAGCTGACGGGCGTTCTCAAAGCGGGCGCCGGGGAAGAGCACCTCGATGTCGTAGAGGCCCGGTCCGCCGGGCCGCGCCACCACCGCCAGCTCGTTGCCCCACGCGCCCTTCTCTCGAGCGCGCACTTCCAGCACGCCCTCGAGGCCCGGGGCCTCGAGGTAGAGGGCGGCGGGGCGATCCCGATCGCCGAGGGTGAGGCGCTGGGGCGCGCGAAAGGGCGCCCGGACCGGCGCAAAGCCGAGAGGCGCTCTCGCCGCCGGCGCGGCCTCCACCAGGGCGGAGTCCGCGAGGCTCAAGATCCAGTGGTCCGCCGCGTCCAGGGGCGGCTCGAGGGCGACTCCCGGATAGCTTTCGCCCGCTTCGGCGTCGGTGCCGGCGCCGAAGCGGGCGGCGCCGAAGCGGCCGCCGAAGCGCGGCTCGAGGTCCGCCGGCAGCACGAGCTCAAAGGCCCCGGGCCGGTGACGGGGGAAGCTCACCTCGAGCTCGGCGGCCTCCTGACTCGCGTCGGCGCCGGCGAAAACGGGCCCGTCGCGCCGGGCGGCGTCCGGGCCGCCCGTGAAGCGGCTGGCGCCGAAGACCCCGGCCTCAAAGCACGGTCCGCCGGCAAACCGAGCTCGATTGAAGCGGGCCGCATCGAGGCGCGCGGCGTCGCACTCGAGGAAGGCGAAGGCGCTCCTGCCCCGAGGGAGAAGCAGAAAGTCGTCGGCCTCGCCCGGAGCGCCCGGTCGATCGCCGCTGCCCAGGGCATCGACCCGCAGGCTCTCCGGAGGCGCTTGGCGGCTGGCGCCGCGCGCGTTAACGAGAGTTGAGACGAGGCCGCCGGCGCCGTCGCTCGCG
>JBCCLG010000309.1:0-6645 GCA_039027015.1 Acidobacteriota bacterium
AGCCACCAGCGCCCTCGATCCGACCACCGAGAAGCGGATCGACGAGGCCATAAGGCGTCGCGGCTGCACCTGTTTGATCGTCGCCCACCGGCTGAGCACCATCCGCGACGCCGACGAGATTCTCGTGCTCGACCGCGGCAAGGTGGTGCAGCGCGGAAAACACGACCAACTGAAGGACGAGGACGGGGCGTACGCCCGGCTGATCGCCTCCCACTGATCATGAAGAGCGAGACACGACAAGCCCTCGTGGCGCGCGGCGCCGAATCTATCGAGCTGGGCGGCAATGAGCCCATCCGCCTCGATCAAGAGCCCTACCTCTGGCTGGTGGAAGCCGGCAAGGTCGAGATCTTCGCGGTCTCCACCGCCCGGGAGGGCCGCGGTCCCCGGACCCACGTGGCGACCGTTTGCGCCGGCCGCATGCTGATGGGGATCGAGGATCAGAAGACCCGGAGAAAGGCCTCCTTCCTCAAGCAAAAGACGGAGTCGCGCTCGGCGGCTCTGCTCGCCGTGGGTTCTCCGGATACCCACCTGCTGCGGGTCCCGATCAAGGTCCTGGTGGAGCTGGCGCGCGAGTTAGAGCACGTTCCCGAGATCTGCGCCGGCATCGAAGCCTGGCTGTCGGACCTGTTCGCCAACGTGTCGCGGGCCGAGTCCCCGACGAGGTTCACGGCGCTGTCCGGCGGCGACGAGGTGACCCTCAAAAAAGGCGGCACGGCCCGCACCCGCTCGGGCGTGGTGTGGGTTCGGCACCTGGGCGGGGAGTCGCATTTCCTGAGCCGCCCGGAGCTCGCCATGAAGCCCGCGGGGTATCTGCTGCCGATCTCCGACGAGACCTGGCTGGAGTCCGCGGCCGAGACGACCCTGTCCTGCGTCGAGACCTCGAGCCTGGTGCGCAACGGCAGCGTGTGGGAGGGCCTGATGCGCTTCCATGAGCTTTACCTCGACTACATCGACGGCATCGTTCGCTCGGCCCGCGCCCGGGAAACGAGCCGGCTGCGCAGAAGCCTCGAGGTCGACCGCAAGACCCTCGGGGCCGCCTCGGCGGGGCTCGCTTCCCTGCTCGGGCAGGACGGCTCGGCGATGGCGGCGGCGGTCCAGGCCGCGGCGGGGGAGGAGGGCGGCTCGGCCAGCCCGCTCTTCCAGGCGGCGGCCCTCGTCGGAGAGCACCAGGGCTTCTCCCTGGCGCCTCGAGCGCAGAAGGCCTCCGCGGCGGCCAGCGCACAGGCCGCTCTCACCAGCCTGTGCGCGGCGTCCCGTCTCCGGCACCGCCTGGTCATCCTGCGGGCGGACTGGTGGCGGCGCGATAACGGCCCGCTCCTCGGCTATCTCTCGCGCGGCGGCGCGCCCCAGGCCAAGCAGCGGCAGAAGGGGCAGCCGGTGGCCCTGCTGCCCACCTCGCCCACCACCTACGAGATGGTCAATCCGGCGACCGGCGAGCGCCAGGAGATCGACGCCGCCCTGGCGGAGAGCCTCGAGGGCGAGGCCTACATGTTCTATCCGCCGCTGCCCGAGCGGCCCGTGGACCTGGCGGATCTGGCTCGGCTGGCCCTCCACGGCCGCCGGCGGGACTTCACGGTGGTGCTGGCGGTGGGCGCCTTTGCGGGCCTCCTGGCTCTGCTGCTGCCGTACCTCACCAGCCAGATCTTCGGCGTGGTGCTGCCGGCCGCCGACCGCTCCCAGCTGGCGCAGATCACCCTCGGTCTGGTCGCTGCGGCCTTCGCGTCCTTCGGCTTCAGGCTCACCCGCGCCATCGCGATCCTGCGCCTTTCGGGCAAGCTCGACGGCTCTCTTCAGGCGGCCGTGTGGGACCGCCTGCTGGCTCTGCCGGTGACCTTCTACCGGCGCTTCACCGTCGGCGATCTGCTGGCCCGGTCGATGGGTATCGACCGCATCCGGTCGCTGGTTCTGGGCAGCGTGGCGACGTCCTTTCTCGACGCCGTGTTCTCGGTCTTCAGCTTCGGGCTGCTCTTTTACTACAGCTGGCGTCTCGCCCTGGTGGCCCTCGGGCTGGTGCTCCTGCTGATCGCCATCACCGGCCTCTTCGTGTGGCTCCAGGTGCGCCACCAGCGGGCGCTGCTGGAGCTGCAGGGCAGGCTCGGGAGCCTGGTCTTCGGCCTTCTTGGCGGCATTCAAAAGCTGCGCGGGGCCGGCGCCGAAGCCCGCGCCTTCGCGCTGTGGGCCGAGCGCTTCGGCGAGATGCGCCGCCTGACCCTGCGCGTCCGGCGCCTGGCCAACGGGCAGGCGGCGTTCAACGCCACCTTCGCCGTGTTCACCACCATGGCGCTCTTCGCCGCGCTCCATTTTTGGCAGACCCTCGAGATGTCGGTGGGTGATTTCCTCGGCTTTGCGGCGGCCTACGGGCAGTTTCAGGCGGCGGCGCTGTCGCTCATCGGCCTGCTCTCGAGCGTGCTGACCATGGTGCCGCTCTACGAGCGCCTGAGCCCGCTGCTGGCCACGGCTCCGGAGGTGAACGCCGGCATGACCGACGCCGGGGACCTCGCCGGCGAGGTGGAGCTGAACCACGTCAACTTCCGCTACGACCCGGGCGGTCCGCTGATCCTCGACGACGTCTCCATCCAGGCGCGGCCGGGTGAGTTCATCGCCCTGGTCGGCCCCTCGGGCTCGGGCAAGTCGACGACCCTGCGGCTTCTGCTGGGTTTCGAGAAGCCCGAGTCCGGCTCGGTCTACTTTGACGGGCAGGATCTGCCGTCCCTCGACGTGCAGTCCGTGCGTCGTCAGCTAGGGGTGGTGCTGCAAAACGGCAAGCCGATGCAGGGCAACCTCTACACCAACATCGTCGGCAGCTCGAACCTGGGCATGCGCGAGGCCATGGAGGCGGCCAAGCTGGCGGGTCTCGAGGAGGACATCCGGGCCATGCCGATGGGCCCGCACACCGTGATCAGCGAAGAGGGTGGAGGCCTCTCGGGCGGCCAGGTCCAGAGGCTGATGATCGCCCGGGCGATCGTGCACCGGCCGCGAATTCTGCTCTTCGACGAGGCGACCAGCGCTCTCGATAACCGCACCCAGGAGCTGGTCAGCAAAAGCCTGGAGGCGCTCAAAGCCACGCGCATCGTCGTGGCGCACCGGCTCAGCACCATCCGCAACGCGGACCGCATCTTCGTCCTCGAAAAGGGCAGGGTCACGGAGCAGGGCAACTACGAGGAATTGATGGCCCAAGGCGGCGCTTTCTTTCGCCTGGCCCAGCGCCAGATGAGCTGAGCCGAGCTGAATCGCGCTCGCCCACCCTTCATCTTCAAGGAGTTCACCATGCAGCAGTCATGCTCGAAATGCAGCTTTGAGACCCCGGCCTCCATGAGGTTCTGCGTCCACTGCGGCTATCAAATGTCTTTGACCTGCGCCTCGTGCGGCGCCGAGATGCTGCGCTCCTACAGCTTCTGTGGCGAGTGCGGCGAGGATCTCACCGCCGCGCTCGCCGCGGTGCGCGGCGGAGCGCCCCAGCGTCCGAGACTCGAGCCTCAGCTCGAGGCGACGCCGAACCGGCGAGCGAGCCCGCCCACGCCTCAGGTTTCCGAGAACGGCGGGGTGCTCAAGGAGGGCGAGCGCAAGCAGGTGACCGTGCTGCGCTGCGAGCTCTCCGCCCCCGAGGGGGTCAGCCCGTCCCCCGACGAGCTGCACCAGAAGCTCTCGGCCTTCTTCGAGCTGGCCGACGAGGAGGTCCGCCGATTCGGCGGCACGGTCCAGCGCTTCCTGGGCCAGGGATTCATGGCCCTCTTCGGCGCTCCCGTGGCGTTCGAGGACCACCCCAGGCGCGCCCTTCTCTCGGCGCGCGCCCTGCGGGAGAGGCTGCGCGGCGACGGCGACGGCGGGGCCCTCGAAGGCTGGTCTGTTCGCATGGGAATCGACACCGGCGCGGTGGTGCTCGGCGGCGGCGTGGGCGGCATGGCGGTGGGCGAAGCTACCGAAGCCGCCGCGGCCCTAGAGGCGCGGGCCGAGTCCGGCGAGATCCTGGTCGGCGCGGCCACGGCCCGGGCGGTGCGCGGGGTTCTGCATCTGGAGGCCCTGCCGGCGGAGCCCGGCGACGCTGGCGGCACCACCTGGAGCGTTTCTGAGGAGCTCGAGGCCGGCCCGATGCGCGCCTTTACGGAAGACGGCGGAGCCACGCCGTTTGTGGGCCGGCGCAACGAGATCTCGGTTCTCGAGCAGCTGCGCGACAAGGCCCAGGAGGGGCGCGGCCAGGTGGTCGCGGTGGCCGGAGAGGCCGGATCGGGTAAATCCCGCCTGCTGCACGAGCTGTATCGCCGCACCTTTCCGGGGCCCGCCCACAAGGCGAGCTACCTGCGCGGCCAGTGCGTGTCCTACGGCACGGGCGTTCCCTACCTGCCCCTCGCCGACATGGTGCGCAAGGCGTCTCGCATCTCCCAGTCGGACGCGCCGCAGGAGGCGATTCGGAAACTGGCCGCCAGCCTGCGCGCGGTCGGCACCGACACCGAGACCACCCTGCCCTTCCTGCTGCGCCTCCTGGGCATTCAGCAAGGCACCGAGGCCCTCGACGAGATGGAGCCCCAGGCGATTCAGGCCCGAACCTTCGCGGCCATGAGGCGCATGCTGCTCGACGCGAGCCGCCGGGCGCTGGTGGTGCTGGAGATCGAGGACGTTCAGTGGATCGACGCGACTTCGGCGGAATTCCTGGACTCGCTGATCGAGGTGATGGCGCCTGCCCGGCTGATGGTGGTGCTGACCTTTCGCTCCGGCTATCAGCCCCAGTGGCTCGAGAAGTCCTACGCCACGCTGCTCAGCGCCGGGCCGCTCTCCCGCTCCGAGAGCCACAGCCTGGTGGCCGCGCTGCTCGAGCGGTCGGGCGTGGAGCACGAGCCGCCCGAGGAGCTTCTCGAGAAGGCCGAGGGAAATCCGTTCTTCCTCGAGGAGCTGGCCCGGGCCCTGGTGGAGACCTCCGGAGACGCATCCCACGAGGGCTTGGTGCCGAGCACCGTTCAGGACGTTCTCATGGCGCGCATCGACCGCCTGCCCGAGTCCCACAAGCGGCTTCTGCGGGCCGCCTCGGTGCTCGGCCGCGAGCTGTCCCTCGAGCTGCTCGAGAGCGTGTGGGAGGAGGCGGAGGATCTCGAGGGACTGCTCGAGGATCTTCAGCGCTGGGAGCTGATCTCCAGGGCGCCCTCCGAGGACAAGCCGGCGTTTCTCTTCCGCCAGGCGCTGATTCAGGAAGTGACTTATCAAAGCCTCCTCGCCGGACAGAAGGAGCGCCTCCACGGCCTGGCGGCCGCGGCCCTCGAAGAGATTTACGCCCGGCGCCTGGAAGACGCCTTCGATCTCTTGGCGTACCACTACCCGCGGTCCGGCCAGCCCGAGAAGACGGTGCACTATCTGACCCTGTTCGCCACCCGAGCCGCCGAGGCCTTCGCCCACAGCGAGGGAGCGCAGGCGCTGCGCGAGGCGCTGGCGCAGGTGGAGCTGCTGCCCGAGGAGGGTCGCGATCGAAGGCTGGTCGAGGTGCTCCTCCAGCTGGCCGAGTCGCTCCTGCCCCTGGCCTCGTTCGCCGAGACCCTCGAGCTTTTCCAGAAGTACCGCTCGCGCCTCGAGGCGCTGCAGGATCCGAAGCTGGCGGGCCCCTTCTACTTCTGGCTGGCCCACACCTTCACCTACATGGGCCTGCCCGAGGAGACCCGGGAGTTCGCCGATCTTTCGATCGCCGCCGCCCAGCAGTGCGGCGACGAGATCACCGAGGGCAAGGCCTGCTACGTGCTCGGGCGCGACGGCTTCTGGTCGGGAGACTACGGCAAGGGCATCGAGATGAGCCTGCGCGCGGTGGTGCTCCTCGAGCGCAACAGCGAGCCCTGGTGGCAGGGTCAGGCCTATTGGGTGGCGGGCTTCAATCACTATGTGCTCGGCGATTTCGAGCCGGCGATCGAGGCTCTGGAGCGCGCCTTCGCGCTGGGCGAGGCCCTCGACGATTACCGGCTCGACACCTCGTGGAGCCTGGGCTATTTCTACGCCTCCCTCGGCGAGGTGAGCGCCGGAATCGAGCAGTGCCAGCGCGGTCTCGAAAGGTCGCAGGATCCGCTCAACACGGCCGTCTCCACCGGCTTTCTGGGCCACGCTCTGCTGCAGGAGGGCCGCGAGATCGCGCGGGCCGTCGACAACCTCGAGCGCGCCACCGATCTCATGGCGGGCGCCGGGATGCAGCAGCTGGAAGGCTGGTTTGCGGCCCTTCTCAGCGAGGCACTCGCCGCCGAGGGTCGCTCGGAGGACGCCCGCGCCGCGGCGCGCCGGGGCCTCAAGGCGGCCGAGGAGGCGGGCTTCTGGTACGGCGTGGGCCTGGCCGAGAAGTCCCTGGGGCGGATCGCCCTCGAGACTTCGGAGATGGAGAGCGCCGAGGAGCTTCTGGAGTCGGCCCGCACGCGCTTTGACCAGCTCCGAGTGCCGTTCGAGGTCGCCCAGGTCGATCTGGAGCTGGGCCGACTCGCGCGGCTGGCCGGCAAGCCCGGCGAGGCCGCCTCGCGACTCGAGAGCGCCCGCGCGAGCTTCGAGCAGCTGTCGGTTCCGTTCTGGGTCGATCAGGCCGAGCGGGCCTCGCTGTCCGCCTGATCCCGGAGCCCCTGCCCGCCGCTCCTGCGGCGGGCCGGTCGTCAAAAAGCCCGCCGCGGGGCCGGCCGCCAGGCCCCCCCC
>JBCCLG010000310.1:0-6640 GCA_039027015.1 Acidobacteriota bacterium
CCTCGGTGGGCTACGTGGAGACCCACGGCACCGGAACGCCGCTCGGCGATCCGATCGAGATCGCCGCCCTGCGCGAGGCCTATGAAGACGCGCCCCTGAGCCTGGGGTCGGTCAAGGGAAACCTCGGCCACTGCGACGCGGCGGCCTGCGTCGCGGGCCTGATCAAGGCGGCGCTGGCTGTCAGGAACGGCCAAATCCCCGCGTCGCCGCACTTCGAGCGGCCCAATCCCCAGCTCGATCTCGGCCGGTGCGAGGTGGTGCCCAAGACCCGGCCGTGGCGCGAGGAGCGCGGGCCCAGGCGCGCCGGGGTCAGCTCCTTCGGCATCGGCGGCACCAACGCCCACGCCGTGCTCGAGGAGCCGCCCGCGCTGCAGCCCGCCTCGGCCGCCCCTCGCGGGCGCAGAGTCTTCTTCCTCTCCGCGCGCTCCCCGGAAGCCCTCGAGGCGCTGGGCCCGCGGCTGGCGGACGCGCTCGAGGGGCCCCAGGGCCCGCCGGATTTGGACGCGGTCGCCCGCACCCTCGCCCTCGGCAGAACCCGGCATCATCACCGGCGGGCGCTGGTGGCCGGCTCGGCGGCGGAGCTGGCGGCGGGCCTGCGCGGCGGGAGCGGAGCTCGCGCCGCAGCCGAGCGCCGGCTGCCGCACTTTCTCTTACCGGGCCAGGGCACCCAGCGACCGGGGATGGCGCGCGCCTGCCACGCGGACTCCGGCCTGCCGGTTTTTCGGCGGGTGCTCGAGGAGGGGCTCGAGATCCTCGCGGGTCGCGGGCTGGACAACCTGCGAGGGCTGCTGCTCGAGGACTCGAGCGACGAGCGCGCCCTCGAGCCCACGGCCCTCGCCCAGCCGGCGCTTTTCCTCTTCGAGCTGGCCCTGGCCCGCCAGTGGATGGCGTGGGGCGTCAGGCCTGCGGGCCTTTTGGGCCACAGCCTCGGTGAGTGGACGGCCGCCGCCCTGGCCGGGGTCTTCCCCTTCGAGCAGGCCCTCGAGCTGGTCGCCCTGCGTGGAGAGCTGATGGGCCGGGAAGAGCCCGGCTCCATGGCCGCGGTCCGCGCCTCGGAGGCCCGCCTCGAGCCCGAGCTGGGGGACGGCGTGGAGCTGGCGGCGGTCAACGGACCGGATCTCTGCACCGTGACCGGGCCGACACGGCGGCTCGCGGAGTGGAGCGAGCGCGCCGCGGAGCGCGGGCTGGAGGTCAAGCCCCTCCGCACCTCCCACGCCTTTCACTCCGCCATGATGGACCGCGCCGCCGCGGCCTTCGAGGGCGCGGTGGCGCGCGTCGCGCCCGGCGCCAAGCCGCCCGAGATCCCCCTGATCTCCTGCGTCTCCGGCACGTGGATCACCGACGCGGAAGCCGCGGACCCCGCCTATTGGGCCCGGCAGCTGCGCCGCCCGGTGCGCTTTGCGGCGGGGCTTGAGACCCTCGCGGAGGCCGGCGGCCCTCTGCTGCTCGAGCTGGGACCCGGCCGCTCGCTCTCGACCCTCGCCGCCAGCGTGCGGTCTCGGGGCGCGGTGCCGGTGCCCGGGACGGGCGCCGAAGGCGCGGAGTCGATCGACTCGGCCCTCGCCCGCTTCTGGACCTTGGGCGGCGAGCTCGACCACCGAGCCGTTCTCGGTCTCGAGCCCGAGGACCGGGCGCCGCGCATCGTTCTGCCGACCTATCCCTTCCAGCGTCGGCGCTGCTGGATCGACGCGGTCCCCGAAGAGGAGTCGGCTACAGGCGAGAGTCTTCGAAGCCCAGCGCCGCGAGGCGCCAAGAGACTGCCCGAGGAGCGGTGGCTTTACGCGCCCACCTGGCGGCGCGCCGACGACCTCAGGGGCCTGGCCGAGAACGCCGCCGGCGAGCCGAACACCCGCTGGTGGCTGGTGGGCGGAGGCCCGCGCGGCGAGCTGCTGGCGGAGGCTCTCCAATCCGCGAGGAGCGGCGACCGACCGCGCGTTCTCGCCGCCCCCGAGGACCTCGCCGCGAGCCGCGAGGCGCTGGCCCGCGACCTGGCCGGCCCGGAAGGCGCCGCGGTGCACCTCGTGTCCCTCCAGGCTCTCGAGGATCAAGGCGCAGACGAGGCGGACGAGGCGGCGACCCTCTTTGACGGCCTGGGCGCCCTGCTGCGCGGCCTGGTTCGCGCCGGTTCTCCGAGCGGCGTTCGGGTGAGCGTGCTGGTCGATCGGCTGGAGTCGGTGGTGGCCGAGGAGGCGCGCAGGCCGCAGCAGGCGTCGCTCATCGGCCCGGCGCGGGTCGCGCCCCAGGAGCTTCCCGGGCTCGAGGTCAGGCGGATCGACGTCGAGAAAGACGCGCCGCCCGCCTCGTGGCTTTCCGCCCTCCTCGCCCCGCCAGGCCCCGAGACCCTGGCCGTGCGCGGACGTCACGTGTGGCGAGGCGGCTTCGAGCCCCTCGGCGACCCGCCGGAGGGCCAAGGCTGGCGGCGCGGCGGCCACTACTGCATCGTGGGCGGCCTCGGCCGCATCGGTCGCGCCCTCGCCGAGCGCCTGGCGAAGGATTTCGAGGCCGCCGTGGGTCTTGTGAGCCGCCGTCCGCCGAGCGAGGAAGAGGAGGCCTGGGCCCGCGGTTTGCCGGGCGGAGGCGTCACGATCCATCTTGCCGACGCCGGCGACGGGGACGCTCTAGTTCGGCTGCTGCGCGCCCGGATTCTGGATCGCGGCCCGATCGACGGCGTGATCCACGCCGCCGGCGTCACCGGCGAGGCCTCCCACATGCCCCTCCTCGATGCCGCCGCCGCCGACGCCAGACGGCTGCATTTCGCGGCCAAGGTCGCGGGCGGCAGAGCGCTTCTGGACGCCCTCTCGGATCTCGAGGAAGACGGCGGCGCGGGGTTTTGCATCCTGTGCTCCTCCCTCTCCACCGTTCTCGGCGGCCTCGGCTTCTCCGCCTACGCGTCGGCCAACGCCTTTCTCGATCATCTGGCGCTGAGCCTCGAGGGAGCCGCGAGCGGGCCGCGCGTTCTCAGCGTCGACTGGGACGGCTGGCTCTTCGCCGACCGCGCCCGCGGCGCGGGCGAGGAGTTCACGCTCGGCCCGGAGGAGGGCCTTCGAATCTTTGACCGCGTGGCCCGAATCGCCACCGCGCCGGGGCCCCTGGCGCGGTCGAGACTCGTGGTTTCCACCGGCGACCTGGAGGCGCGCCGCGTCCTCTGGTCGCGGCCGTCGGCGCAGGAGGAGAAGACCACCGGCTCCGCCGACGCGGTCTCGCCGGGCGCCGCCCCTCGGCCGTCGGGGGCGCCGCCCTACGAAGCCCCCGAGGGGCCGATTGCGGTCTGTCTGGCGGAGATCTGGCAGGAGCTCCTCGGCTTTTCCCCGGTGGGCCAGCGCGATGATTTCTTCGAGCTCGGCGGCCACTCGCTGATGGCCACCCAGGTCCTCTCGCGCCTGCGCGACCGCGGAATAGCGGGAGGCGGCGGGGACAGCGATCTCGTCACCGTGGCCACTCTCTTCGAGCATCCCACCCTCGGCCAGCTGGCCGCCGCCGTCCGCGACATGGAGGGCGGGCCCGCAGCCCCCGACAGCGAATCGCCCCAAACGTCCGACGAGGCGCCTAGCCTCGAGCGCGAGGAGTTCGTCCTGTGACCAGCCACGCCCCGCCCGCCCAAGAGACCGTCGCCCCTCCCCCCACGGCCCGCGCCCTGCTGCGCCAGCTCGAGTCCCTCGACGTGCGGCTGGCGGTCGAGGGCGATCAGCTGCGCCTCGACGCCCCCAAAGGGACGCTGACGCTGCGGCTGGCGCAGGATCTGCGCGCGCGCAAAGAAGACCTGATCGAGCTGCTGAGCCGCCCGCGCACCGGCGAGCCGCGGCCGCTTTCGTTTTCCCAGGAGCGCCTGTTTTTTCTCCACCGACTGATCGCCCAGCCGATCTACAACCTGGGTGGCTGCCTGCGCCTGCGCGGACCGCTGCGCGCCGAGGCTCTCGAGAACGCGCTGCGCCGCCTGATCGAGCGCCACGAGGTGCTGCGCACCACCTTCGCCGAGGGGCCCGACGGGCCGCGGCAGACGGCGCATCCGCGCTCTCCGTTCGCCATGGCCGCCGAGGATCTGCGGGACTTCCGCGATTCGGCCTCGGGCGACTCGTCCGCGAACGGTTCGGATGAGGAGGCTGGCGTCGAGGGCGCCGTGGCCGAGTGGCTCGACCGCGAGGCCCTCCGGCCCTTCGACCTCGGCTCGGGTCCCCTGCTGCGGGCGCTGCTTCTGCGCCTCGGCGAGCGGGATTTCGTGCTGCTGATCACCCTCCATCACATCGTGTCCGACGCCTGGAGTGTCGGCATCTTCCAGCGCGAGCTGGCGGCCTTCTACGCCGCCGAGGTCGAGGGTCAAGACTCCGGCCTGCCGAGGCTCACCTCCCAATACGCCGACTACGCCGAGTGGCAGCGGCGTCTGCTGGCGGAGGGCGGCCTCGAGGAGCAGCTCGGCTATTGGTCCGAGCGCCTTTGCGGCTCTAGCCCCCTCGAGCTGCCCTACGACCGCCGGCGTCCCAAGGAGCCCACCTACCGCGCGGGCCGCGCCGCCCTCGCCCTGGACGGCCCCCTCTCAGAGCGCGTGCGCCGCCTTTCGCAGCGGCTCTCCTGCACCCCGTTCATGACCCTGCTGGCGGCCCTCTCGGTCAGCCTCTCGCGATGGACCGGCCAACGGGACGTGGCGGTCGCCTCGCCGATTGCCAACCGGCATCGGCGGGAGGTCGAGGGCCTGATCGGCTTTTTCGTCAACACGCAGATCCTGCGCCTCGACCTCGCGGCCGCCGAAACCTTCGCCGACCTGGTCCTCCAGGCTCGCGAGGTCTGCCTGGGAGCCCACGCCCACCAGGACGTTCCGTTCGATCTCCTGGTGGAGCGCCTGCAGCCCGAGCGCGCCGAGGGCGAGAATCCTTTTTCCCAGGTTATCTTCTCCTTTCACAACGTGCCTTCGGGCGCGCAGGAGCTGGCCGGCCTCGAGGTCGAGCCCGTGCCGTTTGAGAGCGGCCGCCTTCGCCTCGATCTCGAGATCTACCTCGGCGAGTCGGAGGGCGGTTTCGAGGGCCACGTGCTCTACAACCGCGACGTCTTCGACGCGGCCACCGTGGAGCGGCTGCTCGCGGTCTTTGAGTATCTGACGGCCTCCCTGGCGGCCACTCCCGACGCCCGCCTCGACTCCCACGACCCGCTGCCCCCGGAGCAGGCGGACCTGATCTTCGGCGCCTGGCGCGGCGAGCTTCGGCCGATCTCGCCCCGGGCCTCCATGGTCGAGAGGTTTCGCGGCGTCGCCGAGGCCCACCCGTCGCGCCCGGCCCTGGTCCTCGAGGGCGACTCCTGGACCTACCGGCAGCTCGACCGGCGCTCCACCCTTCTGGCCCACAAGCTGGCGGCCGCCGGGGTTCAGCCCGGTGACGCGGTGGCGGTTTTGTGCGAGCGCTCCTTCGAGCTGATCCTCTCCCTGCTGGCGATCCTCAAGGCGGGCGGTGCCTACCTCTCTCTCGAGTCCGGCACCCCCGAGGAAAGGCTGCGCTTCATGGCCCGCGACGCCGGGGTGCGCCTGGCCCTGGTGAGCGGTTCAGCGCAGGCGAGGAGCGCCGAGGGTCTCGGCCTCGAGGCGGTGGACGCTCGCGGGTTTGCGGCCGCCGCCGCCGGAATCGAAGACCTCGGGGAGAACTCCCGGCCCCTCGACCTCGCCAGCATCGACGCCGACTCCCTGGCCTACGTGGCCTACACCTCGGGCTCCACCGGCGAGCCCAAGGGAGCGCTGATCCCCCACCGCGCGGTGCTGAGGCTGGTCGACGATCCGTCTTTCCTCGACATCCGCCAGGAGGACGTCTTCCTGCAGATGGCGCCGGTCGCCTTCGACGCCTCGACCCTTGAGATTTGGGGCGCCCTGCTCAACGGCGCCACGCTGGCCATCATGCCGCCGGGGCCTGTCGCCCTCGAGAGCCTCGGCTCCCGGCTCGAGGCCGACCGGGTTTCGGTCCTGTGGCTGACCGCCGGCCTCTTCCATCTGATGGTCGACCACCACCTGGAGGCCCTCGCGGGAGTGCGTCGCCTGCTGGCCGGAGGCGACGTGCTCTCGCCCGAGCGCTGCCGGCGCTGGGCGACGTCGAGCGGGCTGCGCCCGGACGCTCTCCTGATCAACGGCTACGGGCCGACCGAGAACACGACCTTCACCTGCTGCCACGCTCTGCAGCCGGGCCGCGAGGTGCCCTCCCCGGTGCCCGTCGGAAAGCCGATTTCGGGCACCGAGATCTTCATTCTCGACGAGGCCCTGCGCCCGGTGCCCGCCGGGTCGGTGGGCGAGCTCTACGCCGGCGGCCACGGCCTGGCGCGCGGATACCTGGGCCGCCCGGAGCTCACCGCCGAGCGCTTTGTGCCCCACCCCTTCCCCCCGGCCGGGGAGTCCGATGCCGGCCCGGCTCGCCTCTACCGCACGGGCGATAGGGCGCGCTTTCTCGCCGACGGGTCGGTGCAGTTTCTCGGCCGGGTGGATCACCAGGTCAAGATTCGGGGCTTCCGGGTCGAGCCCGGGGAGGTGGAGGCGGTCCTCCAGTCGCTGCCCGAAACCCAGGCCTGCGCCGTGGTGGCCCGCAGCGACGGCGAAACCGGCGAGGCGACCCTCAACGCCTACGTCGTGCCTCGGCCCCCCTCCTCACTCGCCGACTCCGCGGGCGGGCGGGAC
>JBCCLG010000311.1:0-6614 GCA_039027015.1 Acidobacteriota bacterium
CAGCTGAGCCGCCGAGAGCGTCAGATCATGGACATCCTCTTTCGGCTGGGCCCGTCGAGCGCCGCCGAGATCCGGCAGGCGATGCCCGACGCGCCGAGCTACTCGGCGGTGCGCACCCACCTGCGGATCCTGGGCGAGAAGGGCCACATCCGCCACGAGCACGACGGACCGCGCTACGTGTATCGGCCGACGGTGGCCCAGGAGAGCGCCGAGAAGTCGGCCCTGGAGCGCCTGGTGAAGACTTTCTTCGGCGGCTCCCCCGAGCGCGCCATGGCGGCGCTGCTCGACACCTCGGCCCCCGAGATGTCGGATGCCGAGCTGGACCGCCTCGAGGGCCTCATTCAGCAGGCGCGCGAGCGGGAGGAGCGGTCGTGAGTCTGCCGGGCGCCGGGCCGATCGAGGCGGCCGTTCTGGCCGTCCTTCTCGAGCAGGTGGTCAAGGGGGCGATTCTTCTCGCGGCCGCCTGGCTGGCATCTTCTCTCCTGCGCTCGCGGGCGTCCGCGGCGATGCGCGGTCACCTGTGGACGGCCGCCCTGGCGGGGCTTCTTCTGCTGCTCCCCCTTTCCCTGGCGCTGCCGGCCCTCGAGGTGCCGATGGCGGGACCCCTGGCGCACCTGGCTCCTTTTGCCGCGCCTGCGCCCCACGCCGACGCCGACCCCATGGCGGCGGGGCGGCGGCCCGCGGAGCACGGGGCCCCGGCGATGGTGCCGTCGGCGGCGCCGCTCGCCGACGCCGCCCGCTCCGGCGGCCCGTCGGGCGCCTCTCAATCCGCCGCCGCGGGCCTCTCGGGCTGGGGCCTTGCCGCCTGGGTGTGGCTTTCGGGCGCTGCGCTGCTTCTCGCCAGGCTCGCTCTGTCCTCGATTCGCGCCGGCCTCGAGGTGCGCCGGGCGGTCTCGGTGACGCAGCCCGAGCTGCTGGAGGATATCCGGCGGCTGTCGGACGAGCTGGGGCTTCGCGCGAGGGTGCGCGCGGTGTCGAGCGAGCGGTGGTCCACGCCGATGGCCTGGGGCCTCGTTCGGCCGACGATCCTCCTGCCCGCGGCGTCGCGCGGCTGGACGCCCGAGCGCCGCCGGGTGGTGCTGCTGCACGAGCTGGCCCACCTGGTGCGGCGCGACTGCCTGGCGCTCCTGGTGGCCCGCGCGGCCCAGGCGCTGCACTGGCCGAATCCGCTGACGTGGCTCGCCGTCCGTCGCCTGCGCGCCGAGCGCGAGCAGGCGTGCGACGATCTGGTTCTCCGCTCGGGCACCCCGGGTCCCGACTACGCCCAGCACCTGCTCGAGATCGCGCGCTCGGTGAAGAGGTCGATAGAGCCCGACTGGGCGACGGTGGCGATGGCCAGGCCCAGCGAGCTGGAGGGCCGCCTGCTGGCCATCCTCGACTCCTCCCTGAGCCGCGAGTCCGCCGCGCCGCGCCGGGTTTGGGTGGCCGCCTCGGCGTGCTTCGCGGCCCTGCTGCTGCCCCTGGCGTCGGCGCAGCCGGGGGCCAGCGGCTCGCCGCCCTCGGCCCCGGTGGAGCCGGACGCCGCCGCCGCGGACGCCGCCGCTGCAGCAGCGGACCGCAGCGACGCTGCCCCCGCCGCAGCGGACCTCGAGGCAGCGCGCTCCCGGGCGCTGCCGGC
Organism: Acidobacteriota bacterium; assembly: GCA_039027015.1. Taxonomy (GTDB): domain Bacteria; phylum Acidobacteriota; class Thermoanaerobaculia; order Multivoradales; family J023; genus JAUIJL01. The sequence goes on from JBCCLG010000311.1 coordinate 1,619, forward strand.
GCTCCTTCGGGCCCTCGAGGATCAAGACCCCGAGGTTCGCGTGCAGACCGCACGCGCCCTGGGCCGATTGCAGAGCCGCCGGGCCCTGGAGCCTCTGATGCGCGCGGTGACGCGGGACGCGAGCCGAGAAGTCCGCAGAGCCTCGGCCTGGGCCCTGGGGATGATCGAAGATGCGGCCGCCACGCCGGCGCTCATCGTGGCCCTGGCCGAGGCGGACTCTGACGTCCGCCTGCGGTCGGCCTGGGCCCTAGGGATGATCGAAGACGCGTCCGCCGCGCCGGCCCTCGTCGAGGCCTTGGCAGACCCCGACCCGAAGCTGCGCCGGCGCGCGGCCTGGGCGCTCGGCATGATCGAGAGCGTCGAGGGCGTGGAGGCCCTGCTCGAGGCCCTCGACGCCGACCCGGATCGCGAGACCCGCACCCGCTCGGCCTGGGCCCTGGGGATGATCGAGGATCCCTCGGCCCTCGACGGCCTGATCGCGGCCGTGGAGGACCCCGATCCGGAGCTGCGGGAAAGAGCGCTGTGGGCGATCCGCCAAATCGCCGGCTAGGCGCTCCGAAACCCTACCGTCTCTTCCGTAGAACGCGAATCCGGCCGCCCCGAGCGGCCTTTTCTCAGGATTAGAACCGCTAATTTTTTAGCACGAAAGGAGCCCACAGTGGCCCAAGCAATCAACGCGGGATTTCCGTTCCGCCGCCTCAATCCGTCCCGCCGGCTCTCGGAGGCTCTTTCGGGAGCCGCCGCGCTCGCCGTGATTCTCGCCGCCTGCCTGATCTTCCCGGCCCCTTCGTTCGCCGACGCGCAGGACTGGGCCGCGCGCCTGGGCTCCTCGAGCGCGGAGGATCGAGCCTTTGCCGCCTGCTCGATCGGCAGCCTGGGGTCGAGAGAGGTGCTCGAGTCGGTCCCCGCGCTGGTGGGGCTTTTGGCCGACGCGGCCGAGACCTCGCCCGCCGCCTGCCGCCAGGGCGGGTCGTGGCGCGGAGAGCGGCGCATGAGCTCGCCCGGCCGCGAGGCGGCCATCGCCCTCAGCGAGGCCGGCAGCGCCGTACTCGAGCCGGTGACCCGGGCGCTGCGAGCGCCCGAGGCCGCGGCGCGGGGGAATGCGGCTATGGCCCTCGGCCTGATCGAGAGCCCTAGCTCCGTCGATCCCCTGGTGTCGGTCCTCGGCGACGATTCGCCCGCGGTGCGCGCCGAGGCGTCGTGGGCCCTGGGGATGATCGAGAGCCCGAGGGCCGCGGAGCCGCTAGTTGCCGCGCTCGAGGACCGGGAGGGCGCGGTGCGCAAAAAGGCCGCGTGGGCCCTGGGGATGATCGAGAGCCCCGCGGCCGTTCCGGGTTTGGCCGAAGCGCTCAGCGACCCCGAGGCAAAGGTCCGCGAGCGGGCTGCGTGGGCCCTGGGGATGATCGAGAGCCCGGAGGCCGTTCCGGGTTTGGCGCGGGCGCTTTCGGACGGCGAAGCCGGGGTGCGCGCCCGGGCGTCCTGGGCTCTTGGAATGATCGAGAGTCCGGACGGCGTGAAGGCGCTGGTGGCGGTTCTCGCGGACCCTGAGGATAAGGTTCGCGAGCGGGCGTCGTGGGCGCTGGGGATGATCGAGAGTCCCGAGGCCGTTCCCGGTCTTCTGGGCCTCGCAGGCGACGGCTCGCCGAAGGTGCGCGAGCAGGTGGCCTGGGCGCTCGGGATGATCGAGGATCCGCGCGCGGGAGAGAGCCTGATCGGACTTCTGGAGGATCCGAGCGCCGAGGTGAGAAAGAAGGCGCTCTGGGCGCTCGAGCGCTGCCTGGACGTGCGGGATCCCGATCTCGACTCCGCCGCCCTGGCCGCCGCCCTGCGCCGATCCTTAAGCAAGGCGGGCCGATGAGGTGAAGCTCCGAGCGAACGAGGAGGAGGGGAATCCCGCCATTCAGCCGGGCCGTAACCAGGACGTCAAGAAGTCTAGGAGGATCGGGTGACGCGCGCTCCCGCGCGGCGCCTGCCTGTATATTCGCCTCCCGATTCCAGCCCCTGAGACCGTCCGCCTTTGGCGCCGCGACCCATCCGCGCGCCGGCGCGGGCCGGGTGGAGAGCCACCCCTCTTTTCGTTCAAGGAGAACAAACCGTCATGCCGAGAAAGATACTCCTCTCGTTCCTCGCCTGTGCCCTGCTGCTGGCGTCCGCCGCTTTCGCTCAGGATCAGGAGCGGCCCAAGAGCCCTCCGGGAACCTCCAGCACCCAAATCGGTGACGCCTGGATCGACGTCTCCTACAGCCGCCCGATCCTGCGCGGCCGCACCGAGATCTTCGGCTCCGGCGAGGAGTACGGCAAGGGCGTCACCGGCGGCGGCGAGTATTGGCGCGCCGGCGCGAACGCCACCACCCGGCTCACGACCGAGGTTGCCCTCGAGGTCGGCGGCAAGAAGGTTCCGGCCGGCGAGTACTCGCTGATCGTGGGCCTCAAGCCCGAGGAGTGGACCCTGGTGCTCACCTCCCAGGAGGCGATGGAGACCTGGCAGGGCCGCGAGGCCGTGGAGAAAGGTCTGCTGTGGGGTTCCTATGGCTATAAGCCGGAATTCGATGTCGCCCGCGCCCCGATGGAGGTGCGGAAACTCGACCACTCGGTCGACCAGATGACTATCAACTTCCTCGACGCCAGCGAGGGCGGCGTGACCCTGGCGATCGCCTGGGGCGACACCGTCGCCATGACCCGCCTCAAGATCGCCGCCGCGGCGAAGTGATCGTCTGATCTTCTCCCGTATCTAGGAGAAAGCTCGAGGCCCGCCGCGCGGCGGGCCTCGACGCCCCAGGCCCCTCACGACCTCAGGATGTCGTGATGGCTGGCGAATTCATCCCAGCGCGCGAGCACCTCGCGCGCCCGCTCGGGAACGTGGCTGCGGGCGTAGTCCGCGCCGCGAAAGGCGATCAGCCCCTCGAGCGAATCGAAGGTCATGAGAGTCGTGAACTCGACCTCATCCTCGCCGCTCTCCCGGCGCAGAACTTCGATCCCGCGATAGCCGGGAAGGTGCATCCCCTCAATTTCGGGAATGATCTCGTCGAGTAGCCGGCGCCGGTACTCGTCGGCCTCTTCCGTTGTGGTGTAGCCGCGCCAAATCCTTCGAATTGCCATGGAGCGATTTTACTGCGCGGGTCCTCGTCCCTCATCTTCTGCGGACTCCCCCAAATCCCCTTGGAAATTGGGCCGCGGGCGACTATCTTTCGGCGCGTCCCTTCCCGCACGAGAGATCAAGAGAACCCCGCTCTTAACCCCGAGGATCAGCCCGCGCCGCCGGCGCGGCTTTGGAGTGTCCCTGCCATGAGTTCGAGCCCCCGACCCGACGATGATTCCGAGGCCCCACGCGAAGCCGCCGCGCCGCCGATCGGCTCGCTGCCGCTGGCCGATCGGCAGCCGCTCAGCCGCTCGCAGCGGCGCCTGGTGTGGCTTCTGCTCGCCTTCGTTTTCGTCATGTACTTCAAAAGCCGGGTCGCGACGTCCTTCGATTCGGGCTATTCCATCCATCTCGCGGTGAGCCTGCTCGAGGAGGGCGACCTCGATCTCGAGGAGTACCGCGACGTGGCTCTCGAGAACGACTACCGCCTGATGGAAATCGACGGCGTGCTGCAGTCGCGCTACCCGGTGGGGCCCTCGGTGGTGGCCGCGCCCATCGTTTCGGTGATCGCCAGCCTGGGTAAATACCTCTTCTGGGTTTGGGACCTCGACTACTTCCTGCGCACCCAATCCCCGGCGGCCATCGAGCGCTGCGTCGGCAGCCTTTTCACCGTCGCCTCGGTGGCCGTCCTTTTCGCGGTCGCTCGGCTGAACCTTGGGTTCGGGCTCTCGATGCTGGTGGTCTTCGTCTCGGCCTTCGCCACCTCCGCGTGGTCCGTGGCCAGCCGCGCGCTGTGGCAGCACGGCCCCTCGATGCTCTTTCTGAGCCTGGCGCTCTACGTGCTGCTGCGGGCGCGCGAGAGGGCGAGCATGGCGCAATACGCCGGCCTCTACCTGGGCCTGGCGTTCGCCATGCGGCCCACCAACGCCCTGGTGGTGGTGGTCCTGACCCTCTTCGTGCTGCTCCAGCACCGCGAGCACTTCCTGCGCTTCATGGCCTGGGCGTCGGTGGTCGCCGTGCCCTTCGTGGCTTACCACGTCTCGGTCTTCGGCACCCCGCTTCCCTGGTACTACTCCCAGGGAGCGGGGAAGTGGGGGCTTGACGCCCGTTTCTTCGAGGCCGCCGCGGGCACCCTCATCAGCCCCGGACGCGGGCTTTTTCTCTACAGCCCGATCTTTCTCTTCAGCCTGGTGGGGGCCTACCTGCTGTGGCGTCAGAAGCGCTGGCGCGGCCTCGAGACCGCCCTCGCCGCGGTTTTGATTCTCCACTGGCTGGCGATCTCTTCGTGGAAGGTGTGGTGGGGCGGCACGGTCTTCGGCCCCAGGCTCTTCGCCGACATGATTCCCTTCCTGGTCTACTTCCTGCTGCCGGTTTTCGAGCAGCTGAAGGAAAAGACCGTCCGCCAGCGCGTCCTGGCGACCGCGCTGGCGCTGTCGATCGGCGTGAGCGTCTACATCCACCGCTCGGGCGCGCGCTATTGGGCGACCTGGGATTGGAATATCGACCCGACCAATATCGACCAGGATCCCTCGAGGCTGTGGGATTGGGACGACCCTCCGTTCCTGCGCCGCACCACCAAGGTTGAGCGGCACGACGGCTGAATCTCCCGAGCCGGACGCTCGGCGCGACGTTCTTTAAAAAATGTAGATTTCTCGATATGCGCCGGGCGTGACCCCGAGTGCGTCCTGAATTCGCTGTGTGAATCAGTTCCCTTCTTGAGGAAGAGCACTGTTTTTTGGGAGATGCAGCGATGATCCTCAACCAGCGTCCACCGGCGTGAGGTGCCCATCCGCCGCGCTCGTGCGCGGTCTCTTGAGCCTGCTGGCCCTGTGGGGGTTTGGGGCGAGCCCCGGGGCCGCCCAGCCCGCCACGGGTATCTCGCAGGCCCAGTTCGTTTTCGTGCTCGACGATTCGAGG
>JBCCLG010000312.1:0-6590 GCA_039027015.1 Acidobacteriota bacterium
GAGACCGCGCGCACCCGCCTCGAGCTCGCCCGGGGGCGATGCCCGAACGATCCGGCCCTCGACTTCGCCGCCGCGCGGATCGCCGACGGGCTCGGCGAGCCCCTCGAGTCGGCTCGAATTCAGCCCGCGGGAGAGCCGCGAAGCCTGGGAGATACGCCCCGGAGCCGCTTCAACCAGTGGCCCATCGAGCTCTACGCGCGCCACGCCCGCTGGCTCGAAGGGCGAGCGGAGGCCCAGCGCGAAGCGCTCGGGGCCCTGCTCGACGAAATCGAGGAGGCCCGCCGATGAGGCGCGCCTGGAAGATCCTAGCGCCCTTAGCGCTGCTCCTCGCTCGGCCCGCCCTCGCCGCCGAGCCGACGGTGCTGATCACCAGCCCGCCCGCGGGCGAGAGCGTGTTCGGCGAGGTGCGCGTGGCGGCCGACGTGCTCGCGGCCGAGGACGATCCCGTGGTGCGGGTGGAGTTCTTCGCCGACGACGCCTTCATCGGCGCGCGCCAGGAGCCGCCGTGGGAGGTTTATTGGGACGCCGGTCAGGAGAACGAGGAGCATCGCTTCGAGGTCGTGGCGACCAGCCGGGAGGGCCGCACCGGCAGCTCGCTCCTGGTCAGCCGGCGCATCGCCGTCAATCTCGAGCTCGACGCCTCCCTGCAGCAGATCTACGTCACCGTCGAGCGCGACGGCCGGCGGGTCCTCGATCTCCAGCCCGAGGAGGTGCGCGTCTTCGACCGCGGCGAGCTGCAGGAACTGGTGACCTTCGAGCGCGGCGACGTGCCCTGGACGGCCTCCATCCTGATCGACGCCAGCAGGAGCATGAGCGGAGAGCGGCTGCGCGCCGCGCTCGCCGGTGCCGACGCCTTTCTCGGCGGCATGCGCCGGCTGGACCAGGCTCAGCTGCTTCTCTTCTCCGACCGCGTGATTCACGAAACGCCCTTCACCAGCATGGCGGACGTGCTGCGGGTTGGCCTGGACTCGGCCCGCGCCGAGGGCGCGACTTCGATGATCGATCACCTGTACCTCGCCCTGCGCAGGCTCGAGCCGCTGCAGGGTCGCCGGGTGATTCTGCTCCTCTCGGACGGCATCGACGTCTCGAGCTTCCTGCGCATGGGCGAGGTTTTAGAGACCGTACGGCGCAGCCAGACCCAGATTTACTGGCTGCGCCTCGGCAACGGCAGCCGGCGATTGCTCTCCGCCTGGAAGGAAGAAGAGGAGCACCGCGAGCAGCTCGAGCAGCTCGAGGGCGCCGTCAGGCTCTCCGGTGGACGCATCGTTCAGCTGAGCTCCATCGAGCAAACCGGCGAGGCCTTCGACAAGATTCTGCGCGAGCTTCGGGAGCAGTACGCCCTCGGCTATTACCCGCTGGTGGACGTCGGCGACGGCGGCTGGCATCCGCTGCGGGTGGAGACCACCCGAGGCGGGCTCGAGGTTCGAGCCCGGGAGGGCTACGTGGATCGATAGCAATTCCGCTATACAATCGACCCATGGCGGGAGAGATCACCCACCTTTTGACCGCATGGAGTGACGGCGACAAGCGGGCCCTCGGCGAGCTGATTCCCAAGGTTTACTCGCAGCTGGAGGCGATCGCGGGCGGCTATTTGAGGAGCGAGCGGGACGGGGACAGCCTCGGCCCGGGCGGCCTGGTGCACGAGGCCTATCTGCGGCTGGTCGACCTAGACCGCGCCCGCTTCAGGGACCGGGAACACTTCTACGCCGTCAGCGCCCAGCTGATGCGCCAAATCCTGGTGGACCACGCGCGGCGCGAGGGCCGCCAGAAGCGCGGCGGCGGCAGCCAGCGGGTCGACCTCGAGGACGCCCTCAACGTCGCCCGTGAGCGGCCGCCGGATCTTCTCGCCCTGGATGATGCCCTGCATTCCTTGGCGAAGCTCGACCCGATGCAGGCGAAGATCGTCGAGCTGCGCTATTTTGGAGGCCTCGATCGCGACCAGATCGCCCGCGCCCTGGGGATCTCGAGCGCCACCGTCACCCGCCGCTGGCTCACCGCCAGGGCTCTTCTTTACCGCTCGATTCGAGACAGCCGAGAAAGGCACGGGGCGAAGGAGAGCGAGAGCGCGAGCGCCGGCGATGCGCCCGCGATGCCTGAGGAGTGACGGAGCCATGACGAAGCGGAAGCCCTCGGCCGCGGTCGACGCGCTCCGCCACCCGCTGCCCGCGCTCGCCGCCTGCGGCCTCGTCGCGCTGCTCTTTCCCACCCCCGGCCAGGACGACTTCTTCATCACGCTCTGGCCGGCCACCACCCTGGCCTGGGACGGCGAGATCGTGAACTACAGCGGCGAGCGCATCGAGCAGAGCTCGGCCCTGCTGCTCACTCTGCTCCTCGCCGCCTGGAGCTTCGTCACCGGCCAGGCTCCCGACACCGCCGCCAGGGCGCTGTCGGCGATGAGCGCCCTGGCCGCCCTGGCGCTGCTGGCGCCGCTTTCGGGCGCCCGCCGGGAGATCGCGGAGCCCGCGGCCTGGCTCCTGGCGCTCTCGGCGCCCTTTCTCTACTGGGCGGCCTCCGGCACGGAGACGCCCCTCATGGCGCTGCTGCTCCTGGCGTGGCTGGCCGCCGTCCGGCGACTGGTGCTGCGCCCCGGGGTGGCCGCCCTCGCCGCGGTCTTCGGCGCCAGCCTGCTGGTCGCCATGAACCGGCCGGAGGGCTCTCTCCTCCTGCTGGCCGCCCTGTCGTGGCCCGCTCTTCTCTCCCTGCGCGAGGGCTCCCGCAGACGCCGCGTCTGGTGGCTGGCGCTCGGCGCGGTGGCCGCCTCTTTCCTCACCCTGCGCCTCGCCCGCATGGCCTATTTCGGCAGCCCCTGGCCGCTGCCGGTGGAGGCCAAGGCGGGCGCGTTGGGGAGCACCTGGAGCTCGCGCCTGGCGGACGGCGCAGGCTATCTCGCGGCCTGGAACGGATTCGGCGCCTTCGGGCTGCCCCTCCTCGTGGCGGTCGGAGCGGGCGGCCTGCTGATCGCCCGCCGGTCCCTCGACCCGGAGGCCGGCGCAGACCGCGACCCCGGCGAGCTGCTGGCGGCTCTCCTGGCCGCCGCCAGCCTCGGCTTCGCCGTCACCTCCGGCGGCGATTGGATGGAAGGAGGGCGCTTCCTGGCGCCCGGCGCGCCCTTCTTTGCGCTGGTGGGGGGGGGGGCCGCCCGGCGGAACCGCGAGCCCGGCCGAAGGGCGCTCGCCCTGGCGATTCTTCTCCTTTCGAGCGCCGCCTCGATCGTCGCCCTCGCAGCGCACCCCAAGACCCGGGCGCTGCCCCTGTGGCGCTGTCCGCAGCTCGCAGAGCCGGGATCGGCCAGCCCGCGGGCCTCGGCGCGGCCCTTTGCCGAGCGCTGCAACAAGGCGCAGCTCCGCGATCTCGAGGTGGTCGAATTCCTGGACGACCTCGTCGCGAGGGCCCGGCAGGCGGGCCTCGCCCCCCTGACCTTCGCCTCGCATCAGATGGGCTTCGTCTCCTACCGCCTCTCGCGCCGCCACGCCGGCAGCCTGCGCGTGATCGACGCCGCGGGTCTCGTCGAGCGCAGCCTGATCGACTGCGGCGCGATCGCCGATCAGCTGACCCGAAACGCCGGCGGTCTGTGGCGCAGAGGCTACGACTACGACCCGCTTCTGAAGGTTCGCTTCCTGCTCGAGCACGTGCGCAGCTGCCGCGGACCGGGGCGGATCGACGTGCTGTACGAGCTGGGAATACCGGACCCCGAGCTGCTGGCTGAGCACGGCCTGCGGACGATTTACGTGCAGGACGGCACCTTCTTGCGCCGGCCTTCCTTCACCTTCGTGGCGGTGCGCTCGGAGTGGATCGAGGCGCTCGGAATCGAAAGCCTGCAAAGGGTGGAGTACGCCTCGCGGGACGGCCGCACGCACATCACGCGAAGCTCGCGGCCGCTCTCCGCCGCGCCGACGGGCTCGCCAGGAGCCCGCCCGGCCCGGGCTAGCTGGCTGGCTGGCTAGACCGCCGCGGGGTGCTCGAGACGCCGCCTGACCCGCTCGGACACCTCGCGCTCGGGCACCGCCACCGCCTGGAGCACCGCCTCTCGGGCCGGCGCCGCCAGCGGCGTCAAGAGGCTCACCAGGCGCTGCTCGACCCAGGGCTTTGAGGGATCCTCGATCGTGAGCATGGACTCGAGACTGGCGATGTCGAGGTCCGCCAGCTGCTCGCCCAGGCCCTCGAGCCACACCTCGAAGACCCCGAGACGCTCGAGGAGCTTCAGCTCCCGGGCCGCGGTCGGGTCGCTGAGCACCTTGAGCAGATTTCGCGCGTCGAGATAGCCGGTATCGAGATCGCTGCCCGCCAGCACGGCGCGGCGCAGTCGCCGCTCGAGCTGGGGATCGAGACGGTCGCGGCCGAGCCGGCGCACGTAGTCGCGGACCACCCGGATCGAGCCCTGAATCGGCTCGAGCCGGATTCCGGGCCAGGCCACGGTCACCACCCGGGCGGTGCGCCGCTGCCAGGCCTCATAGCCGCCCCAGGGATCCTGAATCAGGCCGCGGTCAACGGCCTCGCGGGGCGCGAGGGTGCCCAGCAGCTCGAGGGTGGCGCGCAGGCCACGTCGCCGGCTGATCGGGATCATCACCCGGTGGATGTTCAGCAGGCCGTTGGTCTCGTGAGCCTCGGCGTCGTGGTAGAGCGAGAGATCGACCTCGAGTCCGCCGGAGTCGAGCAGGAATCCCCAGCCGGCGATCCAGGGTTCTCCCGGGCTGTCTGGATGACAGCGCTGGCGGGTATAGATGTAGTGCGAGAGGTATCGCAGGGTGGGCGAGGAGAGCGTCTCGCCGATTCCGCTGGCCCACTCGCGGGTGACCCGGCGGCCGGCGAGGAGCACGAAGTCGAAGTCGCGCATGACGATCGGACGAGAGTGGTAGACGAAATCGAGCAGGGAGACCGCGGACCCCGCGGTGACCAGGAGCGAGTCGAAGCCAAAGTGCCGGTCGAGACCCGAAAGGAGCTCGTCGGCGATGGCGTCCACGCGGGAGACCGTGAGGGCTCGCGGGCGCTCGGTGGTGAAAGAAGACATGGCACCTCCATCGTCAGTTCAGGGGTCGAGCACTCTCCCTCGAGGGCCCGGAGAGGGCCGCCGCGCCTGCAGGCCAGGGCGGCCAGGACGGCGATGGCGATCCCGAGGGCGACCAGAAGCAGGGCCACGCCGCGCCCCGGTCCGCTGCCGAGCCAGGGGCCGAGCAGCCGGGCGCCGAGAGCGCCGGGCGCCATCCAAGGCTCGAGAAGGCCGTCGGCGAGCGGCCCCGCGGACACGTAGGCCAAGGGCAGGGCGCCCTGAACGCAGGCGGAGCGCGTCGCGAAAACCCGCCCCTGGACGTCTGGCTCCACGTGGCGCTGCCACAAAGCCGAGGAGCTCGCCGCCAGCATGGGCCGCAGCGAGAAAGTCAGCAGCGCTCCCGCGGCCAGCCAAGGGGCCTCGACGGCGAAGGCGGTGAGCGCCAGAAGAGCGCCCTGGGCCAGGGCGAGCCAGCCGATCAGGGCGACGTGCCTCTCCGAACCTCCCCACAGCACCATCGCCAGGCTGCCGAGCAGCATGCCAAGGCCCGCCTGCCCGAGAACGAGGCCGAGGGTCCTCTCATCGCCCACGCTGAGGGCCAGGGGGGTGAGCAGCATCTGCGCCATGGCGAGGCAGAAATTGAGCGACGCGAAGAGCGCGAGCAGCGCCATGAGCGGCGGTCGGCGGCGCAGATAGCGCCAGCCGAAGGCGAGGTCGAAGCGCGCGGGGCGGCGGCGGCTTTGCGGCCTCGGCACGCGCACCGCCATCAGCAGGCCGATCGCCGCTGAGAACGTGAGGGCGTCGAGGGCCAGAATGCCCGCCAGGCCAAGGTCCGCCATGGCCAGCCCGGCGACCAGCGGAGCGAGGATGTAGCCGGCCGAGAAGCCGAAATGCACCAGGCCGTTGGCGCGCGCCAGCTGCGCCCTGGGCACCAGCGTCGTGGTCGCCGCCTGAAACGCGGGATATTGGCCGGCGCTCGCGAGCGAAGCTAAGGCGACCAGCGCGAGAACCCTGCTGAGAGACTCGCCGCCGAGGGCAAAGAGCGCAGCCAGCGCAAGCGAGCAGGCGCCGGCGCCGAGGTGCCCGAAAAGCAGGACGCGGCGGCGATCGTGACGATCGACCAGGGCGCCCGCCAGGGGAGCGAGCAGCAGCCGAGGCGCGGACGCCGCCAGGGTGAAGGCCGCAAACCAGGTGACCGAGCCGGTTTCGCGCAGCGCCCAAACGCCCAGGGCGAAGCCGGTCAGCTGGGTGCCGAAGGCCGAAACCATTTCGGCCAGCCACACGGCACCAAAGGTTTTGAGGCGAGGATTGGCACCATCCACGCGTAAAACTCCGGAGCTAGAATAAAGAAGGGGCGTCGTGAAAGATCGCCCGCGAACCGCAGTCGAAGCCGTCCGCCGTGGCCCTGCCGGTCTGGGGCGAGGCGAGGAGGCGGCTGTCCCGCTACTTAAACCAGCGTCATCGCGGCCTCTTTTGAGTCACGAATATTCGCCGTCTTCTATTCTAAGCATTTTCGGACCGAAGGACCCAGGCCAATAGTAAAAATATTCACAGAGCGTCAAAAAATCAGTGAAAATATTTAAGCGAAATGATTCCGCGGGCC
>JBCCLG010000313.1:0-6581 GCA_039027015.1 Acidobacteriota bacterium
CGCCGGGTCTTCCGGAGATCGCCGCGCTGGCTCGCCGGGCCGCGGAGCTGACCCGCTAGTCAGCTCGCCAAAGGGGCCGGCGGACGCTCAGTCCTCGAGCGAGAAGCCGATACTCACCTGAACCTGCCACTGACTCACCCGGCCGTCGACGATGCGGCCGCGGGTTTCGGTGACCTCGAACCACGAGAGGTCCCGCACGGTGCGCGCGGTGCGCCGGACGGCGTTCTCGATCGCGTCCTCGAGGCTCTTGGTGGAGGTTCCTACGACGTCCAGCTTCTTGTAAACGGGGTCTGACATGGTGTTCTCCTGGTGAGGGCGGGTGCGCGGAAATAAGGGATGGGCTGCCAAGTTAGCACGAGTCTCGAGGTGCTATTCTCCCGGCCATGGCTGAGAGGCGCGCAGAGCTGCTCGATCGCATCAGCGGGCTGATCGAGAGCGGTCAAGGCCTGAAGGTCGTGGTGCCTCAGGACACCGGCTTTTTCTCGCTCGATCCGGCCCTGGTGCCCAACATCCTCGCGATGCTGAGGGAGACGGCGCAGACTCTCCACGACGTCACCGAGCGCTTCGAGACCGCGCCGCCCGAGCGCGGTTCCTCCACCCTCAAGCCACAGGAGGTCGCCGACCTGGCGTTCGTGTGCCGCTCCGAGCTGGTGGAGCTGGAGTCTTCCCTGAGCCAGGTTTCGAAGGCGAATAATCTTTGGCAAACCGCCGCCGAGGCGGATCGGGCGGTGGCCCGGGCCCTGCGCGCGATGATCCCCATCGAGGGTCTGCTGCGCGAGTACTCCGGCCTCGAGCCGGTTCCGCGCCGCTGGTTCGATTTAGACGACGCCCTGACCATCCGGCGTCGCTTCATCGATCTCTGGCTGATCACCCGGCGGCGCAGCAAATCCGAGCCGCCGAGCGGAGACGGCCTGCGCGCCGCTTTTGAGAGTCTGGCCGGGCGCATCGCGGCGCTCCGCAAGGACGCCATCTACCCCTATTTGCGGATCGACGACCGTCTGCAGATCCGGGCCCTGCAGAAGCGGATTCTCGCCCAGCTCGAGAAGGGCGTCGATCCTGAGGAAGGGCCGAGGCTCTGGCAGGACGCCTCGGGCTTCTTCGATCTGCTCATGCACATTCACCGGCGCGAGGAGCTGCGCGAGCACGATCGTCTGGTGGCCGGCAGGGTCTATCGCCGAATCTACGATCTGGTCAACGTACCCGAGCGCCTGCCCGAAGAAGACCACCTGAAGCTGATGGATCTGGCCTCGATCGAGCCGAGTCTCGATGAGCTCTTGCTGCGCGACTCCCCGGCGAGGTCCGCCGACTACCGCCAGCCCCTCGAGGCCCTGCGCGCCCGGCTCGGCTAGCCGGACCGCGCCGCGAGGGGTCAGGCGAACCAGGCTTCGCGGCGGCCCATCTTGGTGCTGAGCGCCGCGCCAACGCCGATGAAGGTGGCGACGGACCAGCTCCAGATGCCCAAATAGGGCACAAATTTCGCCGCGCCGAGGGCGAGAAGACCCCAGGTGGCCGACGCTAAGGGCAGCGGCGGCCGCTTGCCCAATTTGCGGTGCAGCCAGCTGCCGAGGGCGTGAAAGATCGCCACCATGCCCCAGAAGCGCAGCACCAGGGCGACCACCGCCACCAGCACCAGCAGGGGAACGCCGAGCAGGGCGCCGGAAAACGCGCTGAAGAAGAGCGCGGTCAAAACCAGGGCCGCCACGCCGGTGAGGCCGACGAAGAAGAGGTGAAAGGGCTCGTCCTGAATCGCTTCCGAGGTGGCGACCAGCTCGCGCCTCGAGATGGCCAGAACGCCCATGGCCAGAAAGGTCCAAAAAGCCATCAGCGCCAGCTTGGTGCCGAGCGCCACGCGGGAGGTCGCGGGGGTGCCGAGGGCCGGCCCCTGGATCAGGCCGATCCACAGGTCGGAGGCCTCCGGGTACGCCACCGACCGGCCGTCGATGGAGGCGCCCGGGGCCACCTCGATATCGCCGCCGAGCACGTAGGTGTCGCCGCCCACCCGGGCTTTGGGCCCCAATCGCACGGTGCCGGCGAGCACGATGAGGTCGCCCTCCACGCCGCCGGTGATCCGCGCATCGCCCGAGATCACCACGGCGTGGCTTCTCGCCTCGCCCTCGATCCAAAGATCGCGCCCGAGGGCGACGATCCGGCTGCGGGCGAAGCTCCCTTTCGCCAGGTGATACGCCGCCGGCTTTCCGCCGCCCGCTTTCGTCTCGGCGAGCCCCGAAGCGCCGGTCGCGGGAAGGCCGGGCGCCGGGCCGGCACCCCCCAGGGTGCCGGCTACCAGGAGCGCCAGGGCGAGCGCCGCGGTTCGCGGGCGTCGGGCGCGAGGTTGGTGGAATCCGCTCACCCGCCGATTCTACCTATCCCCGGACGCCTACCGGTCCGCCGCCCTGTAGAATCCCGACCCATCATGGGCGGCAGCGACGATCTCAGCACGGGCAAAGGCGTTTCCTCATCCTACGCGCGCATCTATCGCGTGGTGCGCCAAATCCCCCCGGGCCAGGTCGCCACCTACGGACAGGTCGCCGCCCTTGCGGGCCTTCCCGGGCACGCGCGCCAGGTCGGCTACGCGCTCTTCGGCAGCGGCCTCGAAGACCTGCCCTGGCAGCGCGTGGTCAACGCTCGGGGCGAGATCTCGAGGCGCAGCGAGCCCGGTAACGAGGGGCTCCAGCGGGCGATGCTCGAGTCCGAGGGCGTGTGCTTCGATGAGCGCGGGCGTATCGACCTGCGCCGCTTCCGCTGGGATCCGGACGACGAGGATCTCTAGCTCCTATCCAGCCCGCGGCCCCTCTTCCAGCGGACCCAGCTCGTCCAGATCGATCCGTCCGCTCTCCTCCACGCGGGCGAGGTGGATGCGGAAGGTGCTGCCCTGGCCCGGCGCCGAGTCCACGGAGACCGTGCCTCCGAGGGCGCGGGTGATGTGCTTGACGATCGCGAGGCCGAGGCCGGTGCCTCCGAGGGCCCGGGAGCGCGCCTTGTCGACCCGGTAGAAGCGCTCGAAGAGGCGCTCCCGGTGATGGGCGGGGATGCCGACGCCGTGATCCTCCACCTCGACGGTGGCCCGGCTTTCGTCCGCCACCACGCGCACCTCCACCACGCCGTTTTTCGGGGAGTATTTGACCGCGTTGGAGAGCAGATTGCCGATCGCCTGGCGGAGCGCCTCCTCGTCGCCGCGCACCAGGACCGAGGAGTCGGTCAGCCGACTGTCGAAACGCACTCCGCGGCTCTCGGCCATGGGCTGGAGGGCGCGGATCGAGGCCTCCACCGGCAGGCGCAGATCGAGGCGGTCGATCTCGAGGGCCCCGGGATCGGACTCGAGCTGGGCGAGGGAGAGGAGGTCCTTGACCAGGTCGCCCATGCGCCCGGCCTGGGTGAGGACCCGCTGGAGAAAGTGGTGGCGACGCTCGGGGTCAAAGTCGGGGTCGTCGAGCATGGTTTCGACCATGCCGCGGATCACCGTCACCGGGGTCTTCAGCTCGTGGGAGACGTTGGCCACGAAGTCCTGGCGCATGGTTTCGAGATGGCGCAGCTGGGTCACGTCCTCAACCACCAGGAGCGCTCCGGAGAGATCGCCGCTCGAGCTGAGGGGCGCGGCCCGCAGCTCAAAGAGTCGGTCTCTGGTGCCGGCGAGGCGCACCACCCGCTCGACCGGCTGGCCGCTGCGCAGAACCTCCCGCAGGGCCTCGGAGACGCCGCGCAGGCGGGTCACCTCCCAAATCGGGTGGCTGACCACGCTCGCGGGATCGATCTGCAGCAGCTCGCCGGCGGCCGCGTTCATGTGCACGATGCGCTCGTCGCGATCGACGGCCACCAGGCCCTCGTCCATGCTGGCGAGGATGGCGCCGAGCTTCTTGCGGTCGCTGTCGAGGGTAGCCACCGTGCGCCGCAGCTCCTGGCTCATTTTGTTGAAGGCGCGGGCGAGCATCCCCAGCTCGTCGCGGCCGTGGCTGAGCACCCGCTGACCGTAGGCGCCGTCGGCGATGCGCTCGGCGGCCTCGGCCATCTCGAGCAGCGGCCTCGTCACGCGCCCGGCGAGCAGCAGGCCGAGCAGCAGACCGGCGGCGGTGGCCAGGCCGGCGCCCAGGAGCACCGTCCGCCGCACCGAAGCCAGGCGTTCGTCGAGCACGGCCAAGGGCAGCGAGGAGCGCATCACGGCGATCGCGGTTCCCTCGCGCTCGATCGGGATCGCCAGATAGCGCAGGCGCTGGCCGAGGGTGGTCGAGCGGCGGGAGGCGGCGCCCTGCCCCTTCTCGTAGGCCTCGAGAATCTCCGGTCGGTTGCGGTGGTTGTCCATCTCCGAAGGACTCCGGCGCGAGTCGCCGAGCACCACGCCGTCGCGGCGCACTACCGTCAGGCGGGTCTCCAGCTGCCGATCGAGCTCGACCAGCTGGTCCTGCAGCTGGTCGAGCTCGTGGTCCTCGGCCGAAAGGGCGATCTCGCGCATCAGCACCGCGACCGCCAGCAGGCGATCGTCGGTATCGGCGAGGGTTTCCTTCTCGATCTGCTTGGCCACCAGGGCGCCGATCAGCGCCGCGGTGCCCAGGATGAGCAGCACGTAGCCGGCGTAGAGCTTCCAGAGAAACCGGGAGCGCAGCACGCCGCTCTACTCGACGTAGGTGCTGTCCTGAAAGCGATAGCCGACGCCGCGCACCGTGCCGATCAGCTCGCGATGCTCGGCGAGCTTCTTGCGGATCGAGCGCACGTGGACGTCGATATTGCGGTCGATCACCGCCGCTCCGCCGCCGATCACCCGCGAGACCAGCTGATCGCGGGTGAAGACGCGCCCGGGGTGCAGGGCGAGGAGGTGCAGAAGGCGAAACTCGGTGGCGGTCAGCGTCACCGCCTCGCCGTCGATGCGCGCCTCGTGGCGGATCGAATCGATGACCAGCGGACCGCGGATGATGCGGCGGCCCTCGTCTTCCTGATCCTTGATGGAGCCGCGGCGCAGCACCGCCTTGACGCGGGCGATCAGCTCCTTGGGCCGAAACGGCTTGGCGACGTAGTCGTCGGCGCCGACGCCCAGGCCGAGGACGATGTCGCTCTCCTCGCCCTTGGCGCTGACCATGATGATCGGAATGCGTCCGGTGACCGGATCCATCTTGAGCTTATGGCATAGCTCGATGCCGTCGATGCCCGGCAGCAGGAGATCGAGCAGCACGAGATCCGGGGCCTCGCGGATGATGGTGCGCAGGCCGTCGTCGCCGTTCGATGCGCTGAAGACCGAGTAGCCTTCTCGAGTCAGGTTGTACTCGATGACCTCGAGGATGTCGGGCTCATCTTCGATCACGACGATTTTGCGGCGCGTCACGATGTCTCTATCTCTCGCTGGCGATGGACGGGTCAAACCCACAGGCACAGACGATAGCTGATTCACAATTTATCACCATCCTCGGCGGCGGCCTCCGGCTGCGGAGGGCGCCGCTCACCAGGCGCGGTGGCGAACCACCTCGCCATCGACTAGGAAAATCACGTCCTCGGAGATGTTGGTCGCCAGGTCGGCGATGCGCTCGAGGTATCGGGAAATCGAAAGCAGCTGGATCCAGTCGTTCATCCGCTCGGGGTGCTCGACCATACGCGCTTCGAGCACGCCGTAAACGGTTTTATGGATGGCGTCGATATCCTCATCGTCCTCGAGTACCTGGCGGGCCATGGCGGTGTCGAGCTTGACCAGCGAGTCCAGGCAGCGGCGCATCATCGAGGGCACGCGGCCGGCCATCTTGAGAATTTCGTCCGGCGTGGCGACGGGATCGTGACCGTTCAGGTCGAGCACGCGGCCGGCGATGTTGCCGGCCAGATCGCCGACCCGCTCGAGGTCGTTGTTGACCTTCATGACCGCGACGACGAAGCGCAGATCGTTGGCCACGGGCTGATGCAGGGCGAGCACCTTGAGGCACTCCTCCTCCACCTGGATTTCGAGGTCGTCGACTTCCTTGTCGCCCGCCTTGACCTCCTCAGCCAAATCGGTTCTGCGATCGCGCAGCGCCAAGACAGCTTTTTCGGTGGCCTCCTCGACCATCGAGCCGAGAAGGAGGATCTCTTTTTTCAGTTTCTCGAGATCACGGTGCAGGTGGAGGGCCATGGGGTGGATCCTCTGAAAAGGTAAGGGGCGGCGGGTCAGCCGGCTGGCGAGGCGGGATGTTGCGGGAGCTGCGGCGTGGTGGAGATGGAATCCTGCGTGAATGCGGCGATTGTCGGGGCTTCGCGTGAAGAGACCAACAACGCGCGATGAAGATCGATCCGTGCTCTTTGAAGATCCCCCTCGCCCGGAGTCCTTGTCTCGAGCGGCTGGCGTCGGGGCCGCGATCAGGCCTTGAAAAGCTCGCGGAAGCGCCGGTGGTTGCGGGTCGAAGCAAAGCGCGCGAAGCGCGAGGCGAAGCGCTCGCGCTCGCGCCGCAGCCCTTCGTGCAGGTGCGCCTGCAGGCGACCCATGGCGAGCAGCGTGGCGGCGGCGCTCGCCGGGTCGCCGCCCTCGGCCGTGAGAAGGTCGTCGGCACAGCCCTGGCGGGCCAGGTGCGGGCCGTCGTAGTCGTTGAGGTCGGCGAGGTGGTCCGGGCGGGGCGGCGGCTCGCGGGTGGCCG
>JBCCLG010000314.1:0-6566 GCA_039027015.1 Acidobacteriota bacterium
CTTCAACCCGCCCTCGGGCTCCTACCCCGAAGCCGCGGGGCAAGGAACGCCCCCGGGCGCCGACGGCGCCCAGGCCGCCTTCCTGTTCAACAACTCGGGTCCCGCGGCCGCGGTCAGCGCGCGCCAGGACCTCGGCGACGTCGCCGTTCTCGAGCCGAATCGGGACTACGCCCTGCGCGTGGCGATCGGCAAATTCGACACCGCTCAGCCCTATCCGTTCTCGCTCTACGGCGGCTATCGGATCGAGCTTCTGGCCGGCGACACCGCTCTTGGGGTCGACCAGGACAGCGTCGACCCGCAGCCTCTGACCTTTGAGGACGCCACGCTGATCGTCTCCGCCGACTCCGTTCCTCCGGAGCTTTACGGCGAGCCGCTGGCCGTGCGCCTGAGCCTGTCGCAGGCCGCCGCCCAGCGCTCCACCCACTTCGACGACGTGCGCCTGGAGTGGTCGAGCCGCGATGGCGGCACCAACCAGCCGCCCAGCGCCCGGCTGGTCGCCCCCGCGGACGGCTCCACCTGGACCCTGGGCGACATCCTCACCCTCGCGGCGTCGGCCAGCGACACGGACGGCGAAATCGAACGGGTGTCTTTCTTCACCGGCGGAACCCTGCTCGGCGAGGACCTCGAGGCGCCCTTCGAGCTGCCGTGGACGCCGCCCGCCGAGGGCGTCTACAGCCTGAGCGCGGTGGCCGAGGACGACGCCGGGTCGACGACGAGCTCGGCGGTCGTCTCGATCACCGTCGAGGCGCCGGTCACCTCCGGCACGGTCGCGGTGATCAACCCGAGCTTCGAGCTGCCCGCCCTCGCCGACGGCCGCACTCGCGACAACAGCGGAATTCCGGGCTGGACCTTCAGCGGCTCGGCCGGCACTTTCCGCGGCGTCTTCAACCCGCCCTCAGGCTCCTATCCCGAGGCCGCGGGTCAGGGAACACCCCTAGGCGCCGACGGCGCCCAGGCGGCCTTCCTGTTCAACAACGCGGGTCCGGCGGCCGCGGTGAGCGCCCGGCAGGATCTCGGCGAGAGCCTGGTCGCCGGTCGCGACTACACCCTGACGGTGGCGATCGGTCGATTCAACACGGAGCAGCCGTATCCGTTCTCCCTCTTCGGGGGCTATCGCATCGAGCTGCTGGCCGGCGACACGGTGCTGGCGGCCGACGTCGACACGGTCGATCCGCCGAGCGAGGCCTTTGCCGACGCGGTTCTGAGCGTCGAGGCGTCGTCCGTTCCGCCGTCGCTGGTCGGCCGACCGCTGGCCATTCGTCTGCTGCTCGGCAGCTCGGCGGCCCAGCGCTCGACCCACTTCGACCGCGTGCGCCTGGAGTGGGCGACCGCGCCCTGATCCTCCCGCTCCCGAGGCCGCCCGCCGAGCAGCGCTTGGCGGGCGGCCTCTTCGATTCGCCGGCACGCGGGCTCTCCCTGACCCGGCCCGGGCTCGACCCGCTCGCGACGGGCCCTCGGATCTTGAATTCGCGGTCCACGGCATGAGACCATGTCACGATGGCCCCCTCAGCTGAATCTTCGTCGCCCGACTTTCCCTCTGAGGACACGAGCCCCGCACCGAAGAAGCCGACGCTGCCGTTCATGGCTTCTCCCCGTCGCCTGCGCCGCCTCGCGACGGTAATCGAGATCGCGCTCGAGCTTCCCGCCGACCGGCGAGCAGACTACGTGCGGGCCCTGCGCCATCAGGAGGAGGAGCTGGCGGAGCTGGTGGCCGCGGCGCTCGCAGAGGTCGAGTCGACGCCTCCAGGGGCTCCTCAGCCCGCCGCGGTGACGGCGTCTTCAGACCTCGATCTGGCGCCCACCTCGGTGGAGACTCCGGCCGACACCGCCCGCCAAGAGCAGCACGATCTCGGGGCCGGCTCGCGAATCGGCCCCTATGAGCTGCTCGAGCATCTCGGCACCGGCGGCATGGGCTCGGTGTACCTGGCGCGCCGGGCCGATCAGGAGTACGAGCGCACGGTGGCGATCAAGCTGATCCGCCGCGGCTTCGAGAACGAGAGCACCCACCGCCGCTTCCTCGCCGAGCGGCAGATTCTGGCGGCCTTCGACCACCCCGGAATCGCCCGCATGTACGAGGGCGGGACCACCGAAGCCGGGCACCCCTATTTGGTGATGGAATACGTCGAGGGTCAGCGCATCGACGCCTACTGCGACCAGGAGCACCTCAGCGTGCGCCAGCGCCTCGAGATCTTCCTCAAAGTGTGCGAGGCGGTGGAGTACGCCCATCGCCACCTGGTCATCCACCGCGATCTCAAGCCGAGCAACGTTCTGGTCACCCGCCAGGGCGCCGTCAAGCTGGTGGATTTCGGGGTCGCCAAGCCGCTCTCGCCCGATCGCCTGAGCCTCACGGCCGACGAGACGGGCACGGGCCTGAGCCCCATGACGCCGCACTACGCCAGCCCCGAGCAGGTGCGGGGCGAGCCGATCAGCACCCGCTCGGACGTCTACTCCCTGGGCGCCCTGCTCTATAAGCTGCTGACCGGCGAGCTGCCGATCGACCTCTCGAAGACCGGCTTCCTCGAGTGGGCGCGGACCCTCGAGACGGCGGAAATCGTGCCGCCGAGCCGGGCGCTGGACGCCAAAGCCCGCCAGGCGGAGGCGCAGCTCAAGCGGGCGGAGATCGCGGCGGCGCCCGGCCCCGCCGTCTCGGGGGGCCGACTCGGCAAGCTGCGCCGGCAGCTCGAGGGCGATATCGACACCCTCGTTCTGTGCGCCCTGCACAGGGATCTCGAGCGGCGCTATCCGTCGGTCGAGGCGCTGGCGCGCGACGTGCGCGCCCATTTGGAGGGCCGCCCGGTGGCCGCGCGCAGCGACAGCGTGCTCTATAAATTCGGCAAATTCGCCTCCCGCCATCGCATCGCCCTCTCCCTCGCCACGCTGGCGCTTTCGGCGGTGCTCGGCCTCTCGCTCCTGGCCCACCAGCAGGCCAGATCCGCCGAGCAGGAGCGGGAGCTGGCGCGCGCGGCCCAGGCCGATGCCGAGGCGTCCGCCAGCGTCGAGAGGCAGGTGGCGAAATTCCTGGTCGACGTTTTCGAGACCGCCGACCCGGACACGGCGTTGGCGCGGGGAACGCTGGCGCGGGAGCTGCTGCAGAACCAGGTCGAGCGGCTCTCCCAGCGCGAGCAGCTCGACCCCAGGGTGCGCGCGCGACTTCTCGAGTCGGTCGGCAAGGCTTTCGAGCGGCTCGGCCTCTACGAGCAGTCGGGAGCCCTTCTCGGCGAGTCTCTGGCGCTCCATCGGACCAGCGAAGGCGGGGAGCTCGACACCGCCCGCGGACTGGTAGCGCTGGGCTCGACGCAGCTGGGCCTGGGCGACGCGCCGAGGGCGGAGGGGTCGATACGGCGGGCGCTCGAGATCCTCGAGACGGAAGACTTCAGAGACCGGCCCGCCGAGAGGGCGGAGCGCGCCGAGCTGCTGGCGGCGGCCCACTACGATCTGGCGCGCACCCACGACCGCCAGGGTGAGCACCGCGCGGCCCTGCCCCACTTCCGGCGAGCCGCCAGCGCCGTCGAGCTCTCTCCCCACGCCCCTCTTTTCGACCCGGTGCTCAAGGCTCGGATGCTCAACGGTCTCGGATCGGCCTACC
The DNA here is from genome assembly GCA_039027015.1 of Acidobacteriota bacterium. Classification (GTDB taxonomy): domain Bacteria; phylum Acidobacteriota; class Thermoanaerobaculia; order Multivoradales; family J023; genus JAUIJL01. Next base: position 3,587 of record JBCCLG010000314.1, read on the forward strand.
GCCACGCCCAGCGCCCCGACCTGGCGCTCGAGATCCTCCGCGAGGCGGACGCCCGGGTGCTGCGCGATCTGCGGCCCCTACACCCCCTGCGCGCTCATATCCAGATCAACCTCGGTCAGGTCCTCTCGTCGATCGGCGACTCCGAGGGCGCGCACCGCAGCTTCGACCGCGCTCTCGAGGTGCACGAGCAGGCCGCCAGCCTCGATACCGAGGAGCTCGGGCTTCTCTACTCCTCGCGCGGCGCCGCTCACCTGCAGCGCGGGGAGTTTGAGCCGGCCGAGCGCAGCTACCGACGCGCCGAGGAAATCTTTCGCGAGGGCGGCCCGGCCTACTCGGCTTTGCTCGGCAACGTGCAGACCGGTCAGGGCGTTCTCGAGCTGCACCGGGGCCGGCGAGAGGAGGCCGTCGGGCGCTTCGAGGAGGCGCTCGGCAGCCTCGGGCAGGCCGAGTCACCCGACCTCACCTTCATGGCCAGCCTGCACAACAACCTCGGGGTGATCCACAAGCAGGGCGAGCGCTACAGCCAAGCCTTGGGCCACTATGACCGCGCGATCGCCCTGCAGTCCGAGGCGCTGGGAAATGAGCACCCCAACGTGCTCTCGACGCGGTCCAACGTGGGCCATCTGGAGCTGCAGCGCGGCGACCTGCAGGCGGCCGAAGAGATCTTCGTCGAGGTGCTGGCGGCCTTCGGCGCCTACGATCCCGAGCCGCTGCTGGCCGGCGACGCGCACCAGGGCTACGGCGAGCTGCTGGTGCGCCGAGGCCGTCCGGAGGAGGCGGTCGCGGCCTTCCGGCGCTCGCTGGAGGTGCGCGACGCGCACTTAAGCAACGAGCACCCGGAACTGCAGGAGACCCTGCGCCTCTTCGCGGACGCGCTGCGCAGTCTCGACCGCGCCGAGGAGGCGGCGGCGCTCGAGAGCCGCCTGAAGCCGGCGGCGCGGCCCAGCGCCTGAGGCTTCGGACTTCGGGCTTTCGCAGCCCTCCGTCAACCGGCGGTACGCTGCGCCTCGAAGCTGGCCAGAACCTCGGACATGCGGGCCCGCAGCTCGAGGCTACTGGTGACCTCGATGGCCCGATCAAAAAAGCTCGCGGCGTCCTCCGGGCGGCCGTCGGCGAGCGCCTCCGCGGCTTCGAAAATCAGCTCCGCGCGCTCGATTTCTTCGCGGGCGGCCAGGGTCATCGCGGGCTCGCGGTCGCCGAGGGTGCCTTCGAGCAGGCCGCGAGCGGCCTTGAAATCATTCCGCTTGAGGTGCAGCTGGAGCAGAAAGAAGGCCAGCTCGCGATTGGCCGGCAGCCAGCGCCGCACGCTCTCGAGCGCGCGGATGCCGGGCCTCGGGTCGACCTCGCCGCCGTAGAGGTGGGCGATGCCGAAATAGACCTGCACCCCGGCATGGTCCGGCTCGATCTCGAGAGCGCGGGCGAGCACCGCCCTCGCCTCGGCGGCGAGCTTCTCCGCCTCGGCCACGCGCTCGGGACTTCGCACCTCGAGCCACGGCGGCACCGCCACTGGCCGCGCGAAGGCCGCCGCCGCCCGCAGCTTCCCCGACGCGCTGAGCAGGCTCTGGTCCTCCGGCAGCTGGCGAGCTAGGAGGTGCCGGCCGAATCGCAGATAGGTTCTCGGCTCCCGTGACCCGAGGCGCAGGGCGTCTCGATAGAGCGTCTCGGCTTCGCCCCAGCGCAGGTCGGCGTCGCGCATGAGAGCGAGGCCGGCGTGGGCGTCCGGGTGCCGCGGCCGGTGCTCAAGAGCCCGCCGGTAGTGGGAGTTCGCGGACTCGAGGTAGCCGAGCTGGGCCGATAAATCTCCCAGGTTGACCAATACATCCGCGGCCGGCACCCGGGCGATTCTCAGCTCGGAGCGGCCCACATCAACGGGGAGGCGCGCCACCTCGAAGTCGGCGACCTCGATATAGCTGCGCAGCTCCTCCTCGAGATCGTCGAGGCGAACGTTGAAGGCGGCCTCGAACGCGTCCTCCGGATCCTCCCGATCCTGCACGCGAGCCAGGAAGTCCGCGGTTTTCGCCAGCCGACCTTCATCGCCCGAGAGCAGGTAGTGCACCAGGGCCCACGAGAAGGAGTAAAACCGCCCGACGGTGGCCCCGCTGTGGGCCGCCTCGCCGCTCAGGACCTCCAGCAGGGATAGGTCGTGGTCGAGAACGCGCTCTCTCGAGGCGCTATCGCGACGAATCCAAAGCACGTGATCCTCCACCGGCAGCCCCACGATCGCGACGCCGTCGCGCACGGTGAAGGTCGAGTAGTACTCGGCGAGCCCCTCATGGAACCAGCGCGGAACGCCGGGCATATTGCTGTCGACCAGATAGTGCACGAACTCGTGAAACACCACCCGGTAGCCCGTTCTCACGGCGTAGGCGGCGTCCAGGGTCAAATAATGGCCGTCGAGGCTCGAGAGGTACTGGCCGAGGATCCTGGGATGGGAGGGCCGCTTATAGGCCGCGTAGGACAGAGGACCGTTGAAGGCCAAAAAACGAGCCGGCACCTGGGAGCGCATCTCGATTCCCGGCGCCAGCCGGGCGAAGGCGCTGCGGAAACGCTCCAGCTGATCGGCGATGGCGATGGCGGCCTCGGGGGGCGCGTCGGTAATCAGCTCGAAGCTCGAGGAGCGCAGGGAAAGCCAGCTCTCGAGATCCTCAGGCTGCGCCTCAAGCGGCGCCGAGCCCATGAGGAGCATCCAAAGGCAGGGGATCAGGGTTTTACAAAGGGCTCGAGGCATCAGCCGGGTTCCTCATCGCGTGGTTCCCTGATTGTACGCCCGACGCGGATCGCCGGGTCTAGCTACCCGCCGTGAAAAACCTTGAGCCGGAGCAGGTGCCTCGAACCCAGCCTCCGAATCTCCCGGTGACCGAAGCCCGCAGGAACCCAAACCGGCAGCACTGAAGTCCAAAGCAACCCGAGCCTACAGCTATCCGAGCGTTCAGCAGCCGAAGTCCGCAGCTACCCGAGCGTTCAGCAGCCGAAGTCCGCA
>JBCCLG010000315.1:0-6555 GCA_039027015.1 Acidobacteriota bacterium
ACGAGGCGAATCAGCTGATGACCCAGCAGAAGTATGGCGAGGCTCGCGCGGCCTTCGAGGAGGTTCTCGGCCAGCTCGAGGCTCCCGACCAGAGGGCGAAGCTGGAGCGCGCGGTGGCCGCCACTTATCTTGAGGAGGGCAACTTCGCCGAGGCCGAGAGCAGGTTCGGCGGGCTGCTCGAAAGCGCCGAGGAGCCGCGCGTTCGGGGCGAGATCCTCCGCGCCCTCGGCCGCGCCCAATACGGCAGCGGCGCGGGCGGCGGCGATCTCGACGCGTCGATCGGCAGTCTCACGGCCGCCCTCGAGCTGCTGCCGAACGACCCCCAAACCCTCGGCCTGCTGGTCGACATTCTGGCCGCCGCGGGGCGCACCGCCGAGGCCGAGCCCTACATGGCCCTCATGCCCGAGGGCCAGAAGATCGACGCCAACGCCGTGCTCAACGTCGGCATCACCGCCTACAACGGAGGCGATCTCGACGCCGCGATCGACAGCTTCAGCAAGGTGGTCGCCGGCGAGCCCGAGAACGCCGACGGCTACTACTATTTGGGCATGGCCTGCATGGGCAGCGCGAAAAACGCCGAGGCCATCGAGGCCTTCGAGCGCATGCTCGAGCTCAAGCCCGACCACGAGAGCGCCGGCGACGTTCGCTCGTTTCTCGAGTATCTGAAGACGCTGTAGATATCGAAAAGGGGCTGGCCCGTGGCGCTTCGACACCTCAGGAGGCGTCCTCAGCGCCAGCGCAGGCGAATATCCGGGTGATGGAGACCACCAAGCGGCTCAAAGAAGGGCAGTGCTGCCTGTGCAGGCGCCGCCTGACGCTCACCTTCCATCACCTGACCCCGCGCTGTCAGCATCGCAAGAAGTGGGCGAAGAAAGCGCTGTCCAAAGAAGACAAGGCTCGCGGCATCAACATCTGCCGCCAGTGCCACAGCGGCATTCATCGGCTCTACGGAGTCAAGGAGCTGGCCCGAACCTACAGCTCCCTCGAGGCCCTGCGCGCCGACGAGCGCATCAGGCGTCACGTCGGGTGGGTCGCCAAACAAAAGGTTCGCTGAACGAGGAAGGAAGGCTCCCTATGCGCTCCGTGACGATCCGTCGATGGACTCCGTCGTTGATCTGCCTGGTTTTGGGGCTCGCGCTCGCCGTGCCCCTCGCCGCGGAAGCCGAGAATTGGCCGCACTGGCGCGGCCCGAATCACGACAGTACCTCGGGTGAAACCGGCCTTCCCACCACCTGGAGCGAGCGGGAGAACGTGCTGTGGCGCCACGATCTTCCGGGCCCCGCCGCCTCGTCGCCCGTGGTGTGGGGGGAGAGGATCTTTCTCACCTCGACCCAGAAGGGCGAGGACGGGCTGTGGGTGATGGCGATCGACCGCCAGGGCCGGGAGGTGTGGAAAACCCGCGCCGACGCCGGCACGATCGAGGTTTTCGAGCAGTTCGCCCACGAGACCAACGCCGCCTCGTCGTCTCCGGCGGTCGACGGCGAGAGGGTTTACGCCCTCTTTGCCACCGGCGGCCTGCAGAGCTTTGACGCCGCCACGGGGAAGGCTCTCTGGAAGGCGGATTTGGCCGAGCGCTACGGCGCTCCCAATATGTTCTTCGGCCTCTCCACCTCGCCCCTGCTGGTGGGAGATCGACTCTTCCTGCACCTGCTGCACACCGACGCCCAGCTGGTGATCGGCCTCGACGCGGCGAGCGGCCGCGAGCTGTGGAAGCACCGGCGCTCCACCGACGCCACCGGCGAATGCCTGCACTCCTACACCTCGGTGCTGCCCTTTGCGTCTTCAGGCGGCGGGGCGGTCGAATCGCTCCTGGTGCACGGCGCCGACTACCTCTCGGCGCACTCGCCCGAGGACGGCCGTGAGCTGTGGCGCTACGGCACCCTCAACCCGAAGGACAACTACAACTCCTTCTTTCGCCTGGTCGCCTCGCCCGTGTCCCGAGACGGCCTGGTGATCGCGCCCACCGCCAAGCGCGGGCCGGTCTTCGGCCTGCGGCCGGGCCAGGCGCCGGAGGGTGGGCCCCAGCCCGTGGCCCTCGAGTGGCAGCTCGGCGCCGGCACCCCGGACGTGCCCTCGCCCATCCTGTCAGGCGGTCTGGTGTACCTGGCGGGCGAGAACGGCCGCCTGACCGCCCTCGACGCCAAGACCGGCGAGCGCGTGTACGCCGAGCGCGTGCACCAGGGCCCGCACCGCGGCTCGCCGGTTCTCGCCGACGGCAAGCTCTTCACGATCGCGGTGGACGGCACGGTGTCGGTGATTCAGGCGGGTCGGGAGTTCAAGGTGCTGGCCAAGAACCGGATCGAGGGAGCGGGGCGCCTGGCGTCCTCCCCGGCGATTTCTCGACAAACGATCTATTTGCGCACCGCGGACGCCCTCTTCGCCATCGCCGAGAGCGAAAAGCCCGCCGCCGAGGGCCTCACCCTCAAGGTGGACGACAAGGCGCCCTGAGTCGGCGGCAGTCCCCCGCCCCGACGAGTGCTCGGGGCCTCTCGCGTCTTTTTTGAGAGTTTTCTCAGCCCTTTCCGCCGATAGTGGTGATGAGGGGGCTGAGAACAGCTCCCTTGGGATTGAAACCTTTCTTTTGACTCCGTGTCGAGAAAAGACCGCCTGCGTGCAGGCGTGCCATAAAACGCGCGCCCGTTCGCCCGGGAACTCTCTTCGCGAATCAAAAATCCGTTCATTCTCAGTGAAAGGACACGGTATGTATTCCAGGAAGAAATGGACGCTCCTCGCGCTCGCCGCGGGTTCCATGGCCCTTCTGGGCTCTCCGGTTTTCGCGTCCACCTGTAACGGCAAGGCTGCCACCATCGTCGGCACCGCCTTTGCGGACCACCTGGGCGGCGGCGGCGGCCCGGACGTCATCTTCGGCGGTGGCGGCAACGACACCATCTTCGGCAACCAGGGCAACGACGACGTCTGCGGCGGTGCCGGCAACGACCAGGTCTACGGCAGCGGAGGTCACGACTATGTGTTCGGCGGAACCGGCAACGACGGCGTGCACGGCAACCCGGGCAACGACACCATGCTGGGCGGCTCGGGCAACGACACCTTCTGGGGCGCCGACGGCAACGACACGATGAACGGTGGCCCGGGCGACGACACCATGTTCGGCCACGGCGGCAACGACACCATGAACGGCGAGGCCAACGATGACCTCGTGCGCGGCATGGACGGGAGCGACGTGCTGCGCGGCGCCGACGGCAGCGATGAGCTGCGCGGCGAGAACGGCAACGACTCGCTTTTCGGCGACGCCGGCAACGACAGCCTCGACGGCGGCGCCAACACCGACACCCTGAACGGCGGCAGCGGTATCGACGTGTGCCTGAACGGAGAGACCCTGATCAGCTGCAACGACGCGGTCGTGGATCCGCCGATTTGCGAGATCCAGCCCTGGCGGCCGATCTGCAGCTGAAGCCGCAGCGCTGATTCAGCGTGAACGATCGACGGACCGAGGCCCGCACCGGATTGCGGTACCCCCTCCGCGGCCGGTGCGGGCCTCTCCGTTTGTGCATTTGACTGAGACCGGGCCCTTCCTTCGCCACCGATCTTCCTCCCTCGGAGCCGCACACCATGCTGCCGTTGACGACGCCGACACCGACCGCGATTTCAAAGCTCCTTCGGCCGATGCTGCTCGCGGCCTGCGCGCTGCTGGCGCTGCCGGCGGCCCGGGCGGAGACTCTGCCGGTGACCGGCCTGGTCTTCGGCTCGGACTTCGCGCCCCTCGAGGGAGCGCGCGCCGAGCTGGTCGTCCTCGAGAATAACTACCGTGCGGCGGCGCGTCTCCTGGCGAGGGAGCTTGAGAGGGGCGGCGAGGCCGGCGCCCCCTCCTCCCTACAGCCCCTCGACGTGGCGCGCAGCGATGCGCGGGGCCGCTTCGCCCTCGAGGCGCCGGCGCCCGGGGTCTTCGCGATCCGGGTGCGGGCGCCCGGCCATCTGCCGGCGATTTTTCGCCCCCTGCCGGCGGCCAACGCCGTGGAGCTGCCGCCGCTCTTTTTGAGCCGATCCAGTCCGGTGACCGTGCGCCTCGAGGGGGCCCGGCAGAGCGCGTGGATTGCCGTCCGCTCCTCGCCGGGCGCCGATTCTGCGCTCGGCGGCGACTCCGAGCGGAACGGCTGGCGTCCGGACTCCCGCCTCCGCGGGCTGGGCGCCACGGGCCGGCTGACGGTGGAGCGCGCCCGGGGCGAGAGCCTCGATCTCGCGGTGCTCACCGGCCGGGGCCTCGAGCGCCGGCGCATCCCGAGCGCCGCCGCCGGCGATCGGATCACCCTGCAGGCCCCCGGTGCGCGGGCCCAGCCCGGCCCCGCGGCGCGCAGCGCGCTGCGGGTGACCGGCGCGGACGGCGCGCCGGTCGCCGGCGTGATCGCCCTTCTCGGCGGGGAAGCGCTGCCGATCGGCGTGACCGACTCCGAGGGTCGACTCGAGATCTCGGGGCAGTACGCCGAGGCCGAGCCCCTGCGCCTTCTGGCCGCGGACGGCCGCAGCCTCGCGACCTGGCATGTGACCGCGCCGCCGGGCTACGTGGTGGAGCGCCGGCTGCCGGCCCTCGAGACCCTCGTGGGCAGCACGCGCGCGATGGCCACCGCGACGAAGAGCGCGGCTCCCGCCGCCGCCGGCCCGCCCCTCGCCGGCGCCCTGGTGTGGTCGAGCCTCGATCCCGGCCGCTTCACCCGCGCCTCCAGCGACGGTCGCTGGCGCCTCGCGGGAACGCCCGAGAGCCCCGAGCTGTGGATCGAGGGGCGCGCCGCCGGCCACCTGCCGCGTCTCTTCACCGCCAAGACCCGGCACCGCTGGAGCGGCCGCGACCTCGAGCTGGTGCTCGAGCGGGCCGCGAGCCTCGCCGGACAGGTGGTCGATGTCCGGGGCGCGCCCCTCGCCGGGGTCGAGCTGTGGCTTGAGAACCCTTCGCCGTGGCCGAGCTTCCGCCTCGACCGCGCCCGGGGCAGGGCGGTGACCGGAGGCGACGGCCGCTTCCGAGTCGAGCCCCTGTGGGCGGGCGGATCTTACCGGCTCTCGAGCTTCAAGGCGGGCTACCTCGAGATCTCGAGGCGGGTCGACGGATCCGCTCTAGGACAGCCCATGACCCTGGTGCTCGAGGTCGAGAAGGCCGCCTTCGGGCGCGTGGTGGACCTTGAGGGACGGCCGATCGAGGGCGCTCTGGTGCGCGCGAGCGCGACGGAATCCGCGCCGCCTCTTCTTCGCGCCCGTGCGGACGGCGGCGCGCCGGGCGGGCCTGACGCGCCGGATCCCTACCTGGCGGTCAGCGACGCCGAGGGCCGATTCGAGCTTCTGGCCCTGCCGGCGCAGGTCATCACCCTCCAGGCCGAGCGCTCGGGCTTCGCGCCTCTCAAGGTGCGCGGCGTTGAGGCCGGGGGGCTCGGCGCCGACGGCGCCCTCGACCTCGGCACCCTGGTGCTCGAGGCGGGGCTTCGGCTGACCGGCCGGGTCACCGACCGCGGCGGCTCACCGGTCGAGGGCGCCGGGGTGTGGCGGGTGGAGAGCATCGCGCCGTCCTTCCGCCACCAGATCGGGGACCTCCGACGCGCGCGGCCGCTCGCCGTCAGCGACTCAGAGGGCGTTTTTACAATTTCCGAGCTGGCTCCCGGCCGCGAGGTGACGCGGGTCGTTTTCCGCAGCGGCTTTCTGCCGGGCTTCGCGGAGTGTATCGGCGTGCCGCGCGAGGAGGGCGTGAGCTTCAGCCTCGAGAGGGCGCTGACGGTCTCCGGGCGGGTGAGCGACGCCGAGGGCCGCGCCATCGCCGGCGCCTCGGTCACCCTCGATCCCGAGGTGTTCCAAGAGGGCGCCCTCGAGCCGACCTCCCTGGCCGGCGATGACTACCAATCCGCCTTGACCGACGCCGAGGGTTTCTACCTCTTCGACATGGTCACCCCCGGCCGCTACCGGGCGAGCGCCGACTCGCCGCGCCATCAGCCTTCAGAGGACGAGACCCTCGACGCGGCCCGCGCCTCGGGAGGGGGGCGCCAGGAGATCGACTTCGTGCTCGAGGACGGCGCGCGCCTCACCGGCCAGACCCTGACCGAGGACGACGAGCCGCTCGCCGGCGTGCGCCTTACCGTCGGCCCGTCCTTCGCGCAGAGCGACCGGCTCGGGCGCTACGAGATCCTGGGGATCCCGCCCGGCGAGCACACGATCGTGGGCCATCACGAGGATCTGCCGGCGGTGCGCGAGAGCCTGCGCATCGAGGCCGGCGACAACGTCCGGGAGCTGATCTTCCCTTTCGGCTTCGAGGTCTCCGGGCGGGTGAGCGACGAGCGCGGAGCGCCCGTAGGCGGCGTCTCGATCACCCTCGAGGGCGGGCGCGTGCGGAAGCACCACGGCGCTCTTTCGGGCAGCGACGGCAGCTTTTTGATCGAGGGCGTGGGCGCCGGTGGGTACACCCTCAAGGCCAGCAGGGAGGGATTTGCGCCCCACGAGGAGAAGGCCGCCCTCGAGGTGGGCTCGCAGGACCTGCGCGGCGTTCGGGTGCTGCTCGAATCGGGCGGCAGGATCTCCGGCAGCCTTCTGGGGCTCGAGTTCGAGCAGCTCGAGAGCGCCGCG
>JBCCLG010000316.1:0-6519 GCA_039027015.1 Acidobacteriota bacterium
CGGAGCGCGCTCCAGAGCGCTCTCGGATGTCGCGAACTTTCCGCACAAGACACTAGCGGCCCCGGCCTAGCGTCCGGCGCCGCCGGCCGGCTCACCCGCGCCGCGCGCCGGCCCGGGCGGCCGGCATGTAGTGCTGCTCCACGTAGTCGCGCACCATGCGGTGGCTCGAAAAGCGCGGCGTCACCGAGGCCATGGCGCGCTTGGCGCGGCGCAGCCACTCGCGGGGCAGGCCCTCCGCATCGCGGTCGTAGAACGCGGCCACCACCTCATTCTCCAGAGTGTCGTAGAGCGAGGCGGCGTCCCGCTCGTCCTGGGCCTGCTCGGTGAGACCGCCCTGCTCGCCGGACCCCATTCCGAGGGTCCAGCCGTTGGTGCCGTCATAGGCCTCCGGCCACCAGCCGTCTGAAATCGACAGGTTGAGGCCGCCGTTCATGGCCGACTTCTGGCCGCTGGTGCCGCTCGCCTCCATCGGCCTGCGCGGCGTGTTGAGCCACACGTCGCAGCCCTGCACCAGCTGATAGCCGATGCGCATGTCGTAGTCCTCGAGAAAGAAGACTCTGGCTCGGAACTCGTCGGTCTGCGAGAGCTCGAAGATCTGCTGCACCAGGGCCTGGCCCGGGCGATCGGCGGGGTGCGCTTTGCCGGCGTAGATGATCTGCACCGGCCGCTCCGAGTGGTGCAGGATGCGCTTCAGGCGCTCGAGGTCGTGGAAGAAAAGGCCGGCGCGCTTATAGGTGGCGAAGCGCCGCGCAAACCCGAGAATCAGGGCCTCGGGATCGAGCAGGCTGCCGACGTCCTCGAGCTCCCGAGGGGCCTTGCCGTGGCGGGCGAACTGGCGCTGCCAGCGCGCCCGGCAAAAGCGAGCCAGGCGCTCCTTCTGGGCTCGCCGGGCGGCCCACAGCTCGCCGTCGTCCAGCTGCTCGAGCCTGCTCCACGGCTCGGGATCGAGCAGCGCCGCGTCCCAGTCGGGGCCCACGGTGCGCTCGAAGATCGCCCGCACCTCGTGGCCGATCCAGGTGGTGACGTGCACGCCGTTGGTGAGCGGCAGAATCGGCTGGTCCTGCGGGCGCGGCCTGGGCAGATCGAGGTGGCCCCACATGCCGTTCGTCACTTCGGCGTTGAGCACGCTGACGGCGTTCGAGCGGCTCGAGGTGCGCATGCCGAAGGCGGTCAGGTTGAAGCCGGCGTCCTGACGCCGGGCGTCGCCGAGTTCGATCAGCCGGTCCAGGGAATGACCCAGGCTCTCGGCGTAGGGCGCCAGATAGCGGCGCGCCAGGCGGACGTCGAAGACTTCGTTGCCGGCCGGAACCGGCGTGTGATTCGTGAACAGGGAGTCCGCGGCCAGGCGGCGGATCTGCGCGTCGAGATCGCCCGTGCCGCGGGCTTTGAGATCGGCCATGCGCTCGAGCTGGAGCAGCGCGCTATGGCCCTCGTTCAGGTGCCAGCAGCGGGCCTCGAGCCCGAGCGCGCCGAGGGCCTTGGCGCCGCCGAGGCCGAGCAGAATTTCCTGCAGCAGCCTCATCTCGCGGCCGCGCACGTAGAGGGTTTGAGTGACCGCCCTATCGCCTCTCGCGTTCTCGGGCACGTCGCTGTCGAGCAGCAGCAGGGGGGTGCGGCCGATTTGGGCCAGCCACACCCGCAGGCTCACTTCCCGATCCTCCACCGGTACCCGCACGCGCAGCTCCTCGCCGTCGGCCGCGGCCACCGGCCGCAGGCCGAGGCGGGAATAGTCGTAGCTCGGATAGAAGTGCTGCTGGATCCCCTCGGGGTCCACGGTTTGGCGAAAGTAGCCGTTGCCGTAGGCCAGGCCGACGGCGATCAGCGGTACGCCGAGGTCGCTAGCGCTCTTGCAGTGGTCTCCCGAGAGAATGCCCAGGCCGCCGGAGTAGATCGCCAGGGAGGCGTGGATGCCGTACTCCATGGAGAAATAGGCCACCGGGCCGCCCTCGAACTCGGCGTGGTGGCGCCAGAACCAGCTCTCGTAAGTGCCCTCGAAATAGCTCCGGTGGTCCTCGGCGGCCCTGGCGAGGTCGTCGCGGAAGGCGCCGTCTTGAAGCAGTTTCTGCCAGTGGGACGGCTCCACGTTGATCAGCAGCTGCACGGGATTGCGGTAGCGCAGCCAGCACTCGCGGTCGATGTGGCTGAACAGGGCCTGCTCGTGGGGGGTCCAGGTCCACCGGAAGTTGTAGGCCAGGTCGTGGAGGGCGGAGAGCTCGTCGGGCAGCTCGATATCGCCTACCGGGACGTGGGGGATTCGAAGGAGCGGCTGTTTGAGGCTGAGCATGGATCTCTCCTGCCTTCGCGGCGATTCTCCTCGGGCTTTCGGGAGCGCGATTGCGGCCCTGGGGCCGAGAGCGGAGGTGGCGAAGGAGTCGACTAAAAGCGATGCGGGCTGGGGATGGGCTCCGTTTGGGAGCGCGGAGTTTAGCAGTCTAAGGCGCGAGCCCACCGCGCGGCGAGGGCCCGTTTCCGCCGCCGGGCCAGCTGATAAATTCCGGCGATGGACGAAGTCTCCCTGCGCGCTGCAAACCCGGAAGATATCCCCGCCCTCCGCGAGCTGATCGCCGTCTCGGCCCACGGACTTTCGGTGGGCGACTACACGAGAGAGCAGGTTGATGGGGCGCTCGGCGACGCTTTTGGAGTCGACCGCCAGCTGATCGAAGATCGCACCTACTTCGTCATCGAGCGCGCGGGCGAACTGGTCGCCTGCGGCGGCTGGAGCTTCCGCAAGACCCTCTTTGGAGCCGACACCCGCGCGAGGCGCGAGCCGGAAAAGCTCGACCCGGCGCGCGACGCCGCCAAGGTGCGGGCCTTCTTCGTGCATCCGGCCCACGCCCGCCTGGGCCTCGGCACCCGGCTGCTGGAGCACTGCGAGCAGGCCGCCCGCCGCGCGGGCTTTCGGCGCACCGAGCTGATGTCGACCCTGCCGGGCAGGCGGCTCTACTCGCGCTTCGGCTACCGGGGCGATGAGGAGATCGAGTACGAGCTGCGCGGCGGGCTCACCATGACCTTCATCCCCATGGTCAAGACCCTCGACGCCGAGCGGCACCAGAAGTGAACGCGAGAAAGCCCGCGCGCCTGGAATGAAGGCGCGCGGGCCATGGTGAAGAGAGCGGGCGACTCGCGCGTTGCTACTGGCGGTCGTGGCAGCAGAAGTACTGGCGGGAGCCGTTCTTGGCGCAGTGGCCCTCGAAGTTGTTGCGGTCCGGGTCGCCGCTGCTGGTCACGCTCTTGTTGCCGCACAGCACGGTGTCGTCGTGCACGGCGTCACCGAGCCAGAACCCGATCGGGTTGTAGGAGGGAACGAGGCTGCCGCCGCGCAGGAAGACGTAGTACATGTCCTCCTGGCTGCACACGCGGGCTTTGCGGGTGCGGCACACGTACTGAGCGGAGAGGTAGCTGCGCCGGGCCTGCTCGTCGGTGTCGATACACAGGTCAGAGCCGATCTGGCGGAAGCGGCTGCCGCAGGTGCCGCGCGCGAAGCCGACTTTCTGAGCCCCGGACTGCAGGGCGTTCGCCTGGGCGAGGGGGTCGTCGACCTTGCCGAGGTAGTCCTCAGCGTCGTAAGGGTCCGTGCCCTCGAGCTCTTCGGTGAGGTCGGCGACGCCGTCGGCGTCGGTATCGGCGAGCCACTCGTCGCGGTCCGTGTCATAGATCGGCTCACCCGGCTTTTCGGCCCAGGCGACGGTCGCGGCGGTCAGGCTGAGAACGAGGGCAAACTTCGAAACGGAGAGGAGTCTTTTCATGGTTTTTCCTAAACGTGATCGATCCGGCATGCGGACGTTTTTCTGCAGGATTCCTCTACCGAACGTCTCTCGGTCTCCGAGAGACTCGGCGCAGCGCCGGAGTAGAGGGCCAGACTTTCAAGCGAATCGAAGGGTGTAGGCGCCGAAATCGGCCGATATTCAGCCGCTTTTTCCCTTCGACTCTTCACGCGGGAAAGTTATGGGGAGAGGATCGAGCGATCTCTCCTCCCATTAAATTTGTTCTGAAACGGCCGGGGGCAGGCGTCCCGTGGCCTCGATCAGGCCGCGCAGCCACCGGGCCTCCTTTTCGCCGGGCAGCTCCGGGCAGCGCCAGCGCCAGCTCTCCCCGCCCGCGACGCCGGGGGTGTTGAACCGCGCCTCGCGGCCCAGGCCCAGAACGTCCTGGAGAGGAAAGACGGCCCAGCGCGCCACCGAGGTCAGCGCCAGGCGGATCAGGCCGCGGTGAATCCCTTCGGCCTCGCAGCCGGCGTAGGCGAGAACGCGCGAGCGTTTGCCTTGAGGCAGGCCGCGGAACCAGCCGAGGGAGGTGTCGTTGTCGTGGGTCGCCGTGTAGAGCAGGGTCTCGGGCTCCAGGCGGTGCGGCGCGTGCTCGCTGTGGGGCGTCTCGAAGGCGAAGTGGAGCACCCTCATGCCGGGTAAATCGGTCTTCCGGCGCAGGGCGTGGGCGGCGTTCGAGAGATCCCCCAGATCTTCCGCGATCACCGGCAGCGGCGATCCGAGGCTCTTCTCGAAAGCCCGGAAGAGCGCCCGGCCGGGTCCGCTGCGCCAGTCGCCGTCGCGGGCGGTCTCGGCGCCTGCGGGAACGCGCCAATAGTCCGCGAAGGCGCGAAAGTGGTCGAGGCGCACCAGATCCGCCAGGTCGAGCTGGGCGCGCAGCCGGTCGATCCACCAGCCGAAGCCCTCTTTTTCGAGGGCGTCCCAGCGGTAGAGCGGGTTGCCCCACAGCTGACCGTCGGCGGAGAAATAGTCGGGCGGCACGCCGGCGACGGCCGTGGGCTGACCGGCCTCGTCCAGCTCGAAGAGGCGCGCGTGGGTCCACACTTCGGCGCTTTCGTGGGCCACGTAGATCGGCAGATCGCCGAGGATCTCAACGCCCCGCGAGGCCGCGGCGTCGCGCAGCGCGCGCCAGTGGCGGTGGGCCATCAGCTGCAGGAACTTCTCAAACGCCACGGCGTCCCGAAACTCCTCGCGCGCCCGCCGCAAAGCCTCGGGTCGACGGCGGCGCAGGCCCTCTTCCCAGGCCGTCCAGCGCTCGCCCCCGCGGCGCTCCTTGAGGGCGGCGAAGAGGCACCAGTCCTCGAGCCAGCCGCGGCGTAGCGGGTGACCCGCGAAGTCCTCTAGCGCGCGCTCGAGGCCCGGATGACGTCCGGAGCGAAAATTCTTGAAGGCGCGCTTCAAAAGAGGCAGCTTGAGGCGCCGGGCGGCCTCGAAATCGCACCGCGACGGCCGCTCGAGGGGCGCCGGCAGATCCTCCGGGATGAGCAGGCCGTCGGCAACCAGGCGCTCGGGCGAAATGAAGAGGGGGTCGAGGGCGAAGGCCGAAAACGCCGTGTAGGGGGAGCGCCCCCGCGCCGGAGGGTGGAGGGGCAGCACCTGCCACAGGCCGAGGCCCGCCGACTCCGCCCACCGCAGGAAGGCCTCGGCCGGAGGGCCGAAATCCCCCGCGCCCCAGGGGCCGGGCAGGCAGGTGGGGTGCAGGAGAACGCCCGCGGCCCGGCCCGATGAGCCGCGCTCGTCCGAGGCGGGCTCGGGAGCCGCGGCTTCCCCGGACGCGAGCTTCATCCCGCGCCGCTGGAGCCCGAGGCCTCGAGGCGCTCCTGCCAGGCCCGCACCCGGGCGCCGAAGCGAGTGAAGCCCCAGGCTTTCTCGAGGGCCTCGAAGCGCTCGGGTTCGATCCCGCGAATGCGCAGATCCTCGGCGCTCGCCGAGACCGGGGCGTCGCGCGCGATCACCGCCAGGCGCTTGGAGACCTCCGCCAGCTCTCGATGCTCCCGCAGCTTGGCGGCTAGGGAGCGCGCGCCGCGAATCGGCAGCTCGGCGACCCGATCGGCCCCGTCCAGCAGCAGCTCGACGGTGTCGAAGTGCCCGAGAAGGGCTGCCGCCGTCTTCTTGCCGATCCCCGGCACGCCCGGGATGTTGTCGACGCTGTCGCCGGCCAGCGCCAGATAGTCGGCGATCTGCTCGGGCCGTACGCCGAATTTCTCCTCGACCTCCGGCGGCCCGTAGCGCTCGTCGCGGGCCAGATCGAAGAGGGTGGTGCGCGCGTCCACCAGCTGCATCAGATCCTTGTCGGAGGACACCAGCACGATGGGGTGACCGGCGTCGCGCAGCGGATCGAGCAGGCTGCCGAGCAGATCCTCGGCCTCGTAGCGCTCGCTGACGAAGGTGCGGATGCCGAGGGCCGCACCGAGCTCCTCACAGCCCTCGAGCTGCCTCTCGAGATCCTCGGGCGGCAGCTCCCGCTGAGCCTTGTACTGCGGATACATGTCGTTGCGGAAGCTGGAGTTCAGGCTGCGGTCGAAGGCGAGGGCCATATGGCTGACCCCGTGGTCCTGGATGAGCTTGAGCAGGAAGCCGCCGAAGCCGTGGATGGCGTTTGCGGGGCTGCCGTCGGGCGCCTTGATCTTGGACGGAATCGAGAAAAAGGCCCGAAAGATGTAGGGGCTGGCGTCGACGAGATAGATCGTGTTCACGGCCCGACCTTACCTCAGGCGCAGTCTGCCCCGCCCGTGGCCTCGTCGCCTCGTCGATC
>JBCCLG010000317.1:0-6505 GCA_039027015.1 Acidobacteriota bacterium
GCTTCGGCAGCGGCCTGCCCTTTTTTGCGTGGGCCCGCCGCCAGGCTATTCTTTGGCGGCATCGCGATCGATTTCAGCTCCCCTGACGATGAGGACTCTCGCCGCCCATGACCCGACTGATTTTTCTTCTGATTTCCCGCGGCCTGCAGCTGCTCTCCTGGCTCATGCCCCGAACGGCGGGGCGGGTGGCCTACCGGCTCTTCTGCAAACCCATGTCCCGGCGGTCCGTTCCCGAGTCCGTCGAGGCGATCATGGGCCGCGCCGAGCGCATCACCCTCGAGCTTCCGCCGGGCGCAGAGCCCGGGGGCATCCCGCCGATGAATCCCGGTCCCCTCAAGGTCGCCGCCTACCGCTGGCCGGCGCCGGCCGGCAGCGGCCCGCGGGTGCTGCTGGTGCACGGCTGGGAGTCGCGGGCCGCGCGGCTGGCGGTGTGGGTCGAGCCCCTTCTCGCCGCGGGATTCGAGGTCGTGGCCTTTGACGGCCCGGCCCACGGCGAGTCCGCTGGCTCGCGCTCCAATCCCATCGAGTTCGTGAGCGCGATGCGGGCGCTCGTCGCTCGCGTCGGGCAGCCCGACGCCGTGGTGGCCCACTCGATGGGCGGCCTCGCCACCCTGATCGCGACCTCCGGGCATCAGGTCTTCGGCGGCTTTCAGCTGCGGCCCCAAAAGATCCTCATCCTCGCCGGCGGCAACAGCGGCGTTCAGGCGATGTCGCTCTTCTGCGCCGCCCTGGGTCTCCGGCAGGGCTTCGTCTCGCGCCTTCTGGACGCCGCCGCCGAGGTGAGCGGCGGACACCAGATCGGCGACTTCGACGGCGATCGGCTCTTTCCCGAAGTCGAGATCTCCACCCTCTGGCTGCACGATCCCGAGGATCCCGTAGTGCCCTTCGAGGCGGCCCAGAAGGTGGCGGCGGCGTGCCCGCACGTGGAGCTGGTGGCGCTCTCCGGGCTAGGCCATCACCAGATCGCCCGCGATCCGGCGGTGATCGAGCGCGGCGTCGCCTTCCTCAGCCTCGAGAACCCGGTCTCCGGGGACTGACGGTTCGCGGGCCTGGCTTATATAGTCGCCGTTCACCCTCAACGCACACGCCTCACACTACGCTCTACCTCGCGCGGCGCGGCGGCGTCCGCCGACTCGCGCCTGGCCTCTTTCAAAGACAAGGGAGCTTCCCCTCCATGAGCAATCCGACCGCCACCTTCGACACCACCCTCGGCAGCTTCACCGTCGAAGTCTTTGCCGACCAGATGCCGATCACCTCCAAGAACTTTCTCGATCTGGCCAGCAGCGGCTTCTACAACGGCCTCCACTTCCACCGCGTGATCAAGGGCTTCATGTGCCAGTTCGGCTGCCCGCACTCCAAAGATCCGCAGAGTCGCCTCGCCGGCACCGGCGGACCGCCCCACGGCACGATTCAGGACGAGCACCCCGAGAACGCCAAGATCTCGAACGAGCCCGGCACCCTCTCGATGGCCAACACCGGCCGGCCGAATTCCGGCGGCTCGCAGTTCTTCGTCAACACCGCCCACAACCACTTCCTGGATTGGTTCACTCCGGGGCAGTCCAAGCACCCGGTCTTCGGCCGCGTCACCGAGGGTATGGATGTGGTGAGCGCGATCGAAAGCACGCCGACCGCCGCCGGCGATCGCCCGGTGACGCCGGTCGAGGTGCGAAGCATCACCGTCTCCGCCGGCTAGCCGGCGGCCGCGGCCGGCCGCGCGCCCCGCGTAGAATGGGCGCATGCCGCAGCACCGCACCCGAACTTCCGACACGCGCTCCGCGGCCCCTTCGAGGGCCGCGGGGCTGACCCTCGTCGCCGCCGCGCTCGCAGCCGCTCTGGCCTCCGGCTGCTCGCGGGCCGACACCGCCGAATCCGCCCGCTCCCCGGGAGACGGCGCCGAGCCGGCGAGAACCCGCACCTTCGGCTCCGACTGGCCGACCTTCCTGGGGCCTGAGGCCGACGGCACGTCACCCGAGACCGGTATCCTCACCGACTGGTCAGGCGGCCTCGAGATTGTCTGGCAGATCGAGGCGGGGGAGGGCTACGGCGCGCCGACCACCTCGCGAGGCCGACTCTTCTTCTTCGACCGCCACGGCGACCAGGCGCGCCTCGCGGCCCTCAACGCCGAGACCGGCGAGGAGCTGTGGCGCCGGGAGTACAGCACGAGCTACGAAGACCTCTACGGCTACAGCGGCGGCCCCAGGGCGTCGGCCGTGGTCGACGAGGATCGCGTCTACACCTTCGGCACCGAAGGGCGCCTGCGCGCGCACCGCGTGGCCGACGGCAAGCTGCTCTTCGACCTCGACACCAGCCGGCGCTACGGCGTGCAGCAGAACTTCTTCGGCGTCGGCTCAACGCCCGTCATCGAGGGCGACCTGCTGATCGCCATGATCGGCGGCAGCCCGCCCGGCTCCCCGAGCACCACCTCGGGCAACGCCACGCCCAACGGCTCTGCGATCGTCGCCTTCGACAAGCTGAGCGGCGAGGAGCGCTATCGCCTGGGCGACGACCTCGCGTCCTACGCCGGCCTGCGGGTGGCCACCCTCGGAGACCGGCGGCTGGGGCTGGCCTTCGTGCGCGGCGGCCTGATCGGCTTCGAGCCGTCCGAGGGGCGTCAGGAGTTCTTCTTCCCGTGGCGCGCCCGCCGGCTCGAGAGCGTCAACGCGTCGACGCCGGTGGTTGAGGGTACTCGGGTCTTCCTGACCGAAACCTACGGCCCGGGCGGCGTTCTGCTGGAGATCGGTGAGGGCCAGCCCGAGGTGGTGTGGAAAGACGGGCGCAGGGCGCAGGCCATGGCCAGCCACTGGAGCACGCCGATTCATCGCCGAGGCACGCTCTACGGCTCCTCGGGCATGAGCAGCGGCAACGCCGATCTGCGCGCTGTCGACTTTGCGACCGGCAAAGTTCTGTGGAGCGAGCCCGGCCTCGAGCGCACCAGCCTGCTCTACGTCGACGGGCATTTCGTGGTGCTGGGCGAGCGGGGCCAGGTCGATTTGGTGCGCGCCAGCCCCGAGCGCTTCGAGCGCGTGGGCACCTGGAGGCCGCAGGATAAAAACGGCCGGGCGCTGCTGCGCTACCCGGCCTGGAACGCTCCGGTGCTCTCCCCCGGCCGGCTCTACGTGCGCGGCTGGGATCGACTGCTCGCCGCCGAGCTGATCCCGAGTCCCTCGAGGGAGGGCGCCGAGCCGTGAGCGGCGATGGCGAGACCGCGCCGGAGGCGCCGCCCGAAGCCGGCGAGGACTCCACCGCTCGCGAGCAGCGGATCTGGCTGCCGCTCTACCTCTACCTCGGCGCCGTTCTGATCTACGGGCTGCGCGAGGTGGGCGGCAACCTGGAGCGTCAGATGCCGGCCTCTACCGCCTGGCTCTTTGTGCCCGCCATGCTCTATCTGGCCGTGGGGGCGCTCGCCAAGCGCACGGTGCCTCTGCGCGGCGAGCCGATCCGCCGCGACGAGCGGCCGCGGGCGTATTGGACGGTGGTCGGGCTGTACTTCGCCCTCGCCGGGGCGCTGGCCCTCTTCGGCTCCGGGCTCCTCACCTTCTAGCGCCGCGCCGCGCCGTCAGCCGGCGCGATCGATCGCCGAGACCACCGCGAGATCGCTCTCCGCGAGGCCGCCGCCGCTGCCGACCCTCAGGGTGAGCTCGCCGCCGCGGATTTCCACCTCCGGTCCGCGGCGCAGCTCGCGCGCCACCTCCGCCACGTAGAGCGCGAAGGCCGTGGCCGTCTGCTGGCTGGTGAATCGATAGTCGCGGCGCAGGGCGCCCGAGTCTTCGAGAGTCCACCGGGGATGCTCGCCGATAAAGAGCTGAATGCGCTCCGGCTTCATCCTCGAGTAGCCGGGCTGGGATTCGGGAACGGGCTGCTGAGTGGTTTCGCTCATCCCCCCAGCGTAGCCGCGCCGCGCGCGCCTCTCTCAGCGCCCTGTCTGGCGAATTTCTGACGGCTTCCTGTCTCGGATTCCCCGCCCGAATCGCCGCGAAGTGTCGAGACAGGGCGTCTCGAGAACTCCTCTGAAAGTCGCGAGAGAGGCCTAAGTCGCGCGGTTTCGGGGCCGCTCGGTTAGCATCGCGGAATGAGCAAAGACCCCCAAGCCGGCCCCGAGGGGCTCACCGCCGCTGAGGAGCTTGACGCCTACAACGTCAACCACTTCGACTTGACCCTCCTGGGGAACCTCCCGTCCCCCGAGGAGCCCTCGACCTCCCAGCAGAGCCCCTTTCCGCTGGCCGACGAGCCCTTCGTGGCGTGCTGGCAGGCGTGGGAGGAGGAGGCCCGCGAGCGCGGCGCCCTCGCCACGCTGCAGCGCTACCTGCCGCAGCTCAGCTTCCCGATCCGCGAGGGCATGAGCGCCAGCGACGAGTACCGCGGCGCGACGCTCGCCGGCCGAGACCCGAGCCAGTTCGAGTCGGCCACGGGCCTCGGCGTCGACCTCGATCCCGACTCCATCGAGATCGAGATCTACCCGAGCCTCGCCGGGCGCGTGCCGCTGATCAAGGCGCGAGGCCGGGACGCCTTCGTGACCCTGGTGCGCGCCCTCACCCGGCGCAACGAGCCTGCGCCCATCCCCGAGTCCATGGGCGCGCAGATGGTCGGCGGATTCAACAACTGGCACCGCATCTGGCAGCTGAAGGAGGCCTATCTCGCCACGCCCGCCGAGGAGCGCGAGCGGGCCAGCTGGAAAGAGGAGTTCGCCTGGATCCGGGGACGCAAGGAGCTTTATCAGGATCGCTTCATCGTGCTTTCAGACGGCCCCTACAGCGCCGTTCCCGCGGCCGATCTGGGCCTCAGCGACGCGGCCTGGCGCGAGCAGTCGCTGGTTTTGCGCCGCGACCACGAGTGCCTGCACTATTTCACCCGCCGGGTCTTCGGCTCCATGCGCAGCAACCTGCTCGACGAGCTGATCGCCGACTACGCCGGGCTGGTGGCCGCCACCGGTCGCTACCGGGCGGCGTGGTTCCTGCGCTTCATCGGCCTCGAGGATTTTCCGCGCTATCGGGCCGGCGGCCGGCTCGATCTCTACCGCGGCGATCCGCCCCTCTCGCAGCCTGCCTTCGAGAAGCTCCACGAGCAGGTGGTGGCGGCGGCCACCCGTCTCGAGGCCTTCGACCGCCGCGATCCGGCGGCCGAAGACACCGCGCACCGCAGGGCCCTGCGCTTCGCCGCCCTCGCCGCCCTGCGCCTCGACGAGCTGGCCGCCTCGGACGGCCCCGAGCGTCTGCGCGCCTCCCTCGAGGCCCTCGAGTCGCAGAGCTAGTCGGCGAGCTGATCCGGCGGGTCCGCGGACCTCCATCTAGCCATCCTGGCCCGCACATCTAGCCATCCTGGCCAGGCGAAGTTCGCCGTGATGACCCAGACTCACCCAGCGCGCTCGACCCCTCCGAAACGCCGGCCCGTGCGGAGCAAATCCAAGGGCCCCGAAGACTTTGACGCCGTCGTCATCGGCTCCGGCTTCGGCGGCCTCGGCGCCGCCCTGCGCCTCGTAGAGCTGGGGGCGCGGGTGGCCGTGTGCGAAACCTTCAACTACCCGGGCGGCTGCGCCTCCACCTTCAGCCACAAGGGCTACCGCTTCGACGCCGGCGCCACCCTGCTGGCCGGCCTCGGCGAGGGTCAGATGTTCAGCCGCTGGCTCGAGCGCCACGGCCAGTCGGTTGAGGTCGAGGCTCTCGACCCGGTGGTCACCCTCAAAAGCCCCGAGTTCGAGCTGGCGGTGCCCAACGATCGCGCCAGGTTCCGCGAGGCCCTGCTCAGCGTGCCCGGAGTGCCTCAGGACGGCCGGGTCGACCGCTTCCTCGCCCTGCAGAAGCGCACCGCCGACGTTCTCTGGCCGGTGCTCGACGATCCCGACCTCCTGCCGCCCCTGGGGGTCCGTCAGATGCTGCGCCACCTGCCCCGGGTGCCCGCCTACCTGCCGCTCCTGCGCTGGGTAGGGCGCCCGCTCTCGGCGGTGCTCGAGCATTTCGAGCTCGATCAGTGCCGTCCCCTGCGCCAGTGGCTCGACGCGGTGTGCCAAATCACCGTGCAGTGCTCCGCCGCCGAGGCCGAGGCGCCGGTCACCCTCGCCACCCTCGACTACTTCTTCCGCGGCGCCGGCCACGTGCAGGGAGGGGTCGGCGCCCTGGCCTGGGCCCTGGTGCGCGCCATCGAGAACGGCGGCGGCGACGTGCGCTTCATCGAGCCGGTGAAGTCGCTGCGCCGAGAGGCGGACGGCGTCTGGCAGGCCAAGACGCGTCGCGGTACGCTACGTGCCCCCATGGTCTTCGCGAATCTTCTGCCCCACAACCTGCGCTCCCTGCTCGAAGCCGGCGATCCCGGCGTTGCCGAGTCGCGGCGAGCCCGCTCGCTCGGCGGTCTCGAGAAGCAGGTTCACGAGGGCTGGGGCGCGGCCATGCTCTACCGCGTCCTGCGCGCGCCCGAGGGGGAGTCGCCCAAGGCGCACCACCTCGAGATCGTGCAGGAGCCGGACAGCTCCTTTCTCGAGGGGCGTCACCTCTTCGCGTCCCTCTCCTCGGCC
>JBCCLG010000318.1:0-6470 GCA_039027015.1 Acidobacteriota bacterium
CCCAGGTATCGCGCAGGGTGACCGTGCGGTTGAAAACCAAGGAATCCGCGGCGCTCTCCTGGGGGTCGGTAAAGAAATAGCCGTGGCGCTCGAACTGCACGTGGCTGCCGGGCGCCAGCTCGGCCAGACTCGGCTCCACCCGCGCGCCCGGGCGGGTGACCAGGGAGTGCGGATTGAGATGGTCCTCAAAGCGCTCTTCGCCGTCCGGATTTTCGCTGGTGAACAGCCGGTCATAGAGCCTGACCTCGGCGCTGATCGACCGATCCGCCTCGAGCCAGTGAATGGTGCCGGCGATCTTGCGGCCGTCTCGAGGCTGACCGCCTCGGCTGTCGGGGTCGTAGGTGCAGCGCAGCTCCACGACCTCGCCGGCGTCGTTCTTGATCGCCCGCTCGCAGCGCACCACGTAGCCGTAGCGCAGGCGCACTTCGCGGCCCGGGGCCAGGCGGCGGAAGCCCGCGGGCGGGTCTTCCTCGAAGTCCGAACGCTCGATCAGCAGCCGGCGGCTGAAGGGAACCGCGCGGCTGCCCTCCTTGGGAACGTCGTGGGGCCAGTAGGAGGCCTCCATCTCCTCGACCTGGCCCTCGGGGTAGTTTTCGATCACCACCGGCAGCGGGTCGAGCACCGCCATCACGCGCGGCGCGCGGTGGTTGAGGTCGTCGCGCTGGGCGTGCTCGAGGAGGGCGACGTCGATCACGTTGTAGGTGCGGGTCACGCCGATGCGCTCGCAGAAGGCGCGGATCGCCTCCGGTGTGTAGCCGCGCCGGCGCAGGCCTGAGAGGGTCGGCATGCGCGGGTCGTCCCAGCCGTCGACGTGGCCGTCCTCCACCAGCTTGAGCAGGCGCCGCTTGGAGAGCATGGTGTAGCCGAGCTTCAGGCGGGCAAATTCGGTTTGCTCGGGGCGCGGCGCCTCGAAACCCGCGTGGTCGAGCACCCAGTCGTAGACCTCGCGGTTGTTCTCGAACTCCAGCGTGCACAGGGAGTGCGTGATGCCCTCGAAGGCGTCTTCCAGGCAGTGGGCGTAGTCGTACATGGGGTAGAGACACCAGGCATCGCCCTGCCGGTAGTGGTGCTGATGGCGGATGCGGAAGAGCAGCGGGTCGCGCATCAGCATATTGTTGGCCGCCATGTCGATTTTGGCGCGCAGCACGTGGCTGCCGTCCTCGAATTCGCCGGCGCGCATGCGGCGCAGAAGATCGAGGCTCTCGCTGGCGGGCCGGTCGCGGTAGGGGCTGTTGACCCCCGCTTCGGTGACCGTGCCCCGGCGCTCTCGGATCTGCTCGCCGTCGGAGCTGTCGACGTAGGCCTTGCCGCGGCGCACCAGGTCTTCGGCCAGCTCGTACATGCGCTCGAAGTAGTCCGACGCGAAGAGCGGGCCTTCGCCGAAGTCGAAGCCCAGCCAGCGGACGTCGCGCTGGATCGACTCGACGTATTCGGGGTCTTCGGTGCTCGGGTTGGTGTCGTCGAAGCGCAGATTGCAGCGGCCGCCAAACTGCTCGGCGACGCCGAAGTTCAGGCAGATCGATTTGGCGTGGCCGATGTGCAGATAGCCGTTGGGTTCCGGGGGGAAGCGGGTGAGGACGGAGGCATATCGGCCCGACTCGAGATCGGCGCGGATTTTCTCGCGCACGAAGTCGAGCGGCTTCGAGGCTTCGGACGTCGAGGCTTCGGACGTCGAGGCTGCCGGTGTCGAGGCGTCGGGTTCGCTGGGGCTCATGGCGATCAGGCTCCGCTATCAGACGTGAAAGAGGCGGGGCGCCAGCTCGTCGTATTTGCCTTCCAGCAGCTCGAAGACCGCGCCGATCTTGTGCAGCCGATCTTCGAGCAGCTGCGTCCAGTGCTCGTGGCGGTCGGTCTCGACGCGCAGCGAGGAGACCCTGAAGCTCGGCCCGTCGAGACGGAAGGTGGCCTGGGGGTCGCCGCTCAGCAGCTTGACCGAAAGCACTTCGGCGCCGCGCTCCACGTAGCGCATCACGTCGCTCAAAACCGCTCCCGAGAGGGTCACGCGAGCGTCTTCGGTCTGCAGCTTGGCAAAGCCCGAGGAGGGGTCGACCATCAGGTCGCGGTCGCCGATCAAGGCGCGCAGAAAGCGCGCGCCCACCACCGCCTCGCCGGGCTCGTAGGTCTCGTAAATCGCGCTCTCGATGTCGGGGTCGCCGCGGTCGATCCACGGCGTCTTGAATTCGGCGACCAGGCCAACTCGGCGCAGCACCTCGGTGACGCGGCCGAGGTACGCCTTGGCCGTCGAGCCGACGTAGAGCACCGAGCCGTCGAGGCAGGCCTCGATGATCTTGGTGCGCGGCCGCGCCTCGAAGATCAGCTCCTCCTCGGCCATCTCCTTCATCTTCTTGCGCTTCTTGGGGCCGACGAAAGGGGCACCCTGATCGAGCTCGGCCTTGACCATCTCCTTCACCCGCTCCTGAACGGCGGTGGGGTCCGGAGTGACTCTGTCGATGCGCAGCCTAAAGAACCAGCGCCGCTCGCCGGCCTCAAAGGGCGCCTCGGGCTCGATGGGCACCACGCCCACGCTCTCGCGCACCTCCGAGCCCGGCGCGATGCCGCGAAAGGCCACCGGCTCGAAGTCGATTTCTTCGGGGGGCGGGTGGACGGTGAACCGGGTGACGGCGACGGATCCGGAGATGATGCCCATGGCGGCAGGCCCTCAGGTGTTGGAGGCGGCCGCGACGAAGTGCCGGGGCGGCCAAAAGAGGGCGGATGATAGCAATAACCGGGCGCGGTCAGCGCAGATCGCGGGGCACAAAGAAGAAGTCCGCGAGGTCGTTGCGCGCCCACTTGAGGGTGGCGAAGCGCAGCCCGGCGGCGTCGCTGTTGGCGGCGAAGAGGCGATCGTTGACCGCCTCGTAGAGCCGGGAGGCCTCGAGCACGCCGTCGTTCGACTCGAGGACGCTGGCGAAAGCGCTGGCGAAGGTGCCCTCGGCTCCGGCCGGGGCGGGGGCCAGCGCGCCGGAGGAGAGCACCAGCCGGGAGCGCCTGTCGAGCAGCAGCCGAATGTGGAAATAGCGCTCCTCCTCGGTCATGCCCTGGCGCAGCTGGGCGATCGACGAGCGGGTGCGCAGGCCCGAGAAAACCGAGTCGGCGACCACGAAGACGTGGTTCGAGGCGATCAGGTCGAGGTGCTCGGCAACCACAGCGCTGGGGATCCAGTTGACCGGGTTATTGGGCTGGGCGTCCACCGGCTGCCAATAGGCGGTTTGGCCGCTGACGTCGCGCTTGCCGTGGCCGGCGTAATAAACCAGCAGCCGATCCTCGCGGGTGAGCTGCTCGCGCAGCTCGTTGAGGGCGTTCATGATCGTGAAGCGATCGGCGTCGAGCAGCAGCCGCACCTCAAAGCCGTATTTTCTCTCCAGCAGCCGAGCGACCGTCCGGGCGTCGTCGGCGGCCTCGAGCTTGGGCAGCTCGCGGTAGGCGCTGTTGCCGATCACCAGGGCGTGGAAGTCGCCGAAGGAGAGGTCCGCGAGCCGCGCGCTGCCGGCGGCGGCCGGGCCCTGATCCTCGAGCTGCTTCTCGAGCTCGGTGATCCGCAGCCTGCCGCGGTCGACCTCCTGACGGCGGGCGTCGAGATCGCTCTCGAGGCGGGAGAGAATCGAGCGCAGCGTCTCGTGGCGCGCCTCGGCCTGGCGGTCCGCCTCGCCCGCCTCCGCCCGCGTCGATTCGAGCTGCCGGCGAATTTCCTCGATCTCGCTCTCGAGGGCGTCGACCTCCTGCTGCTTGGCGCGCAGGGCGCTTTGGGCGCCGAGCAGCTCCTGGTACTCGCTTTCCTCGAGAACCACCAGATCCGCGGCCAGGCCGGCGGCGCGCCGGTACCAGTTGAGCGCCGCGACTTCGTCCTGCTCGACCCCCAGGCCCTCCTCGTAGAGATAGCCGAGGTTGATTTGAGCGGGCCCGAAGTCCTGCTCGGCGGCCTTCTGGTACCAGGCGGCCGCGCTCTCGGGGTCGGGCGTGCCGCCGAGCCCCTTCTCGAAGATCTGGCCGACGAAGTACTGGGCCTCGGCGTTTCCCGCCTCGGCCTGCGGCAGCCACACCGAGCCCGATCAGGTGGCGTAGGTCACCTGATCGGGCTCGGTGTACTCGCCGCCGCGGATTCGGCAGTCGGCCGCCGTCGTGCGGATCGGCTGACGCGGCGCCAGGTAGGTGGAGTTTCGACCCAGGCGCCGGACTTTGTTGGGAAGCAGGCAGTCGACCACCAGGAGGTCGTCGGCCGCGGCCCGCGCTTCGCTCGGGCTCTTCGGCTCCGCGCTGGCCGGCGGCGCGGCGGCCAGAAGGAGCGAGCAGGCGACGCCGAGGGCCGCCAGCGCCCCGGCGCCGGGGCGGTGGAGGATCGGGAGGCCGGGGCGGCGAAGGTGCGGAGCGGCGGCGGCGGCGGCTTGTGTCATCGTGGATCCTCTTGAAGATCGAGGCTCTTAGAGCTGGAGGCGGAAGCCCGCGGAGAGGGTGAAGAGGTCGAGATCCTCGCGCTCGAGGTCGGTGTCGTACTGAACGTAGGCCGCCCAGCCGCGCTGCAGGGTCGCGGTGAGCCCGGCCGCGACGTTGAAGAAGTCGGTGTCCGGCCGCTCCGACTCGAGCCTGAAGATGCGGCTGGCCGGATCGCCGAGGAAGCGAGCGCGCACGATCTCGAGATCGTCCTCGAACTCCCGCAGATACGACGTGCGCAGGCGCGCCTGCAAAATGCCCCACGACAGGCTGATCGGATAGGTCAGCTCCAGCCCGGCTTCGCCGAGCAGAGATTCCACCTCCTGCTCCTCGTAGCCGAGGTTGAAGATCAGCGCGCCGGTCTCGCGATACGACTCGATCTCGGAGCGCACGTAGCTGCCGCGCACGAAGCCGCTCAGGGTGAGCGCCCTGCCGACCCTGAAGTCGTAGCCGGCGGTGACGTTGAGGGCGATCTGGTCGGCGTCGGGCGAGCCCGTGGCGACCAGTCGCTGGAGGCCTCCGAACTGCCGCGGCAGCTGAATTGCCCGCTAGATGTCGTACTCGTTGACGCCGTAGGTCAGGGAGCTGTCGAGGTAGAAGGCTTCGCGGAAGTAGGTGGCGTAGAGGGTCACCGACAGGCCCTCCATATCGACCCCGCCGCGCTCGGCCTCGACCTCGGTGTCCGAGCGCAGATAGCCGAGGGCCGCGCCGAGCACGAAGCGGTCCGAGAGCCGGTAGTCAAAGCCCGCGGTGAGGCCGTCGGTCTCAAAGTCGTAGCTGGGCTCGACCCCTCGCCGCGGCGCGTCGCCGAAGGACGCCCGCCCGTTGACGAAGAAACCCCAAGGGGATTCGCCGGCGGAGCCTAGGGGGCCCGGGTCGTCGCCGCTGGCCGCGCCGCCGAGCCGCGCTCCCGCGGCGCCTTCCTCGCCGGCCCCCGCCGCGGTGCCGGCCTCGCCGCGGGCCGCGTGCAGGGCGTCCCAGGCGGCTGACGCGACCCGCTGCTCCGGCGGGGCTTCGCCAGCGCTGCGCAGGGCGGCCTGCAGGGTGCCCAGGGAGACCGTATCGCCCCGAACGCTCATCGCCAGCTGGGACGCGGTGCGCGCCCGCACGCCCGCGCCGCCGCCCCGGCGCAGGGCGGCCATGCGGCTCGACACGTTGCGCGCCTGGGTTTTGGGACCCTGGAGGGCGGCCCTGTTGCGCGCGAGGGCGCCCTGGGGGGTCAGGCTGTCGAGCGCTTCGCGCTGCTCGGTGGGATCGTCGAGCCCGAAGAGAAAGTCGCACAGCTGGTCGATCTCGCCGCCGGCGCTGTCGGCGCAGCTCTCGTCGAGGGTTTCGGCGACCCCCGTCTCGTTGCGATCGCCGCCGCCGTCGCCGGCGGTCTGGCCGAGGTTGCCGACCACCCGCAGGCTGAAGCGCACGGTGCTGTCGGTTCCGGCGAGCCGGGCCAGAACGACCGCGGGTCCCGGCATGCGGGCGAGCAGCAGCGGCTGCGTGACCACGCCTTCGGCGCTGGAGCGCACCCGCCCGTCGCCCACCAGGGCGGCGCGGCCCTCGACCTCCCAGGCCACCAGGGCGCCGGCGACCGGCTGGCCGTCGGCGCGCAGCACGCGCGCCTCAAGGGCGAGCTCGCTTCGCACCTGGCCGGTGCGCTCGGCGTCGCCGACCGCCTCGAGGCGCATGGGGGTGTCCTCGTCGAGAATGCGCACCGCGACCCGGCTCGGCTGGCCGGCTTCGGCGCCTCGCACCTGGTCGAGCACGACGCCGAACTGCTCGTCGGGCTCGGTGAGGGCGTCGTCGACGATGGCGACGCGCACGGTTCGGGGCCCCAGCTCACCCGCCGCCCAAGTGACGGTTTGGCGCAGCGCCGCGAAGTCGCTGCCGGCCTGGGCGGTGCCGGATACGGTTTGGACTCGGGCACCGGCCGGCCCGTCCGCCGAGCCGATGCGCTCGAGGGTGATCACCGCCGGTCCGGCGCCCTCGGTGACCGGCGGCACCGGCAGCAGGCGGATGCTCGAGGCCTCGCCTCCGCCGCCTCCGCCGTC
>JBCCLG010000319.1:0-6464 GCA_039027015.1 Acidobacteriota bacterium
AGCGCGTCGGCGTGGAGGCGAGCGCCGCCGAGGCCGCGCCGACCATCGCCCATGCGGCGCCCAGCAGACCCAGGCCGCGGCGCATGCGGCCGGCAAGGTCAGGGCTCCGGTGTGCGAGATCGGCTTTCGGTCTCATGGATCTTCGAGCAGGCTTGCGAATCTTTATTTTCGCGGGCTGTTAACGATACACGGCCGTGCGGATCTCCTCCACAATCCTCACCCGGCAGAAGCCGCGGCTCCGGTCCTGGCCGCGGGCCGCGAGATCCGCCGCCTGGAAAGTCCCGTGCGTTCAACATTGCAAGAGCCCGGTGCCACGGTGGACCCTCGAGCAGTCAGAGTAATTGGTGCCTTCTGGGCGGTCAAGGCGACGGAGAGATACTCCAGGAGCGAGACCAAGAGAATGGGTTGAAACTTTGCCCTATGGAAAAATAAACCATGCACGGAGGACGAAGCAGCGGACGAGGCGCGGGAGGCGGCCCGGTGCCCGAGGTTTCCGTCTTGATCCCGACCTGGAACCGGGCCTCAAGCGTCGATCGGGCCGTGCGCTCGGCTCTCGGCCAGACTCATCGGTCCCTCGAGCTCCTGGTGATCGATGACGGCTCGAACGACGGCACCCTCGCTCTTCTGGCCGGCGTTGAGGATCCCAGAATGCGGGTCTTGACCGGCCCGCGACGCGGGGTGAGCGCCGCGCGGAACCTCGGGATCGCGCGCTCTCGCGGAGCCTGGATCGCGCTGCTCGACTCGGACGACTGGTGGCTGGCGGAGAAGCTCGAACGGCAGCTTCAGGCCCTGGAGAGCGAGCCTTCGCTCCTCCTGTGCCACTGCGATGAGATTTGGGTGCGCGACGGCGTCCGGGTCAACCCGAGAAGGATCCATCGCAAGCGGGGCGGCCTGATTTTCGAGCACTGCCTGCCGCGCTGCGCGATCTCTCCCTCCTCGGCGGTGATCCACCGGAGCCTGCTGGAAAGCCTCGGCACCTTCGACGAAACGATGCCGGCGTGCGAAGACTATGACCTGTGGCTGCGGGTGTGCGCGCGTCACCCGGTGCTCTTTCTCGATCAGCAGCTGGTGATCAAGACCGGCGGCCACGCCGACCAGCTGTCGAGAACCGTCAAGGCGCAGGACCGCTATCGCATCCGGGCCATAGCCAAGCTTCTGCGCGCCGGTGATTTGGGGGCGGGCGAGGCGCGGGCGGCGGCGGAAACCCTGCGCCGCAAGATCGAGGTCTATCGGGCCGGCGCGCTCAAGAGGGGCCGGCTCGCCGAAGTCGAGGAGCTCGAGGCCCTCGATCGCGACCTCGCGGCGCCGATCCTCAGCGCCGCTTCGGCAGATAGAGATCGGTAATCGTGCCCTCGAACGCTTCCGCCGCCATGCCCACGGACTCCGAGAGAGTGGGGTGGGGGTGGATGGTCAGCCCCAGATCCTCGGCGTCGCAGCCCATCTCGATGGCCAGCGCGATCTCGGCGATCAGGTCGCCAGCGTGCGGGCCTACGATGCCGCCGCCCAGAATTCGCTTGCTCTCGGGGTCAAAGAGCAGCTTGGTCAAACCCTCGGAGCGTCCCGAGGCCAGCGAGCGTCCGGAGGCGGCCCACGGGAAGGAGCCCTTGCCGACTTTACGGCCGGACTCCTTGGCCTCGGTTTCGGTGAGGCCGACCCACGCGACCTCCGGGTCGGTGTAGGCCACGGACGGGATCACCCGGGCGTCGAAGAAGCTCTTCTCGCCGGCGGCGACCTGGGCCGCAACCTTGCCCTCATGGGTCGCCTTGTGGGCCAGCATCGGCTGACCCACCAAATCACCGATCGCGAAGATGTGCGGCACGTTGGTGCGCAGCTGCTTATCGACCCGGATAAAGCCGCGCTCGTCGACCTCGACGCCCGCCGTTTCGGCGCCGATGCCGTGGCCATTGGGCGCCCTGCCCACGGACAGCAGAACGCGATCGAACAGGGCGGATTCGGGCGCTTGGGGGCCCTCGAAGTGCGCCCGCAGACCGCCTTTAACGGCCTCCAGGCGGGTGACCTTGGTCTCGGTCCAAATATTCTCGTAGCGCGCCGCGAGCCGCTTTTGCAGCGGCCGAACGAGGTCGCGGTCAGCTCCCGGCATCAGATGGGGAAGGAGCTCGACGACCGTGATCTTGGAGCCGAGAGCGCAGTACACCTGAGACATCTCCAGGCCGATGATGCCGCCGCCGATAATCAGCAGGCGCTCGGGGATATCGCGCAGCTCGAGGGCTCCCGTAGAGTCCACCAGGCGCTCGTCCTCAGGAAATCCCGGCAGCTGAACGGACCTCGAGCCCGTGGCGAGAATCGCGTTGCGAAAAGCCAGGGTCTTCTCGCCGTCCGAGGTCTCAACGCGCGCGGAGTGAGGGCCGGTGAGCGCACCGACGCCGGTCAGCGTGGTCACCTTCCGCTGTTTGGCCATGGTGCCGAGGCCGCCGGTGAGCCGGCCGACGACCCCGCCCTTCCATTCTCGCAGGCGGTCGAGGTCCACCTGGGGGGCGCCGAAGCTGACCCCGTGGTCGGCGGCCTCCCGGGCGTCGTCGATCAGCTTGGCGATGTGCAGCAGCGCCTTGGAGGGGATGCAGCCGACGTTCAGGCAAACGCCGCCTAAGGCCGCGTGCTTTTCCACCAGAATCACCTCGAGGCCGAGGTCGGCGGCCCGAAAGGCGGCGGTATAGCCGCCCGGGCCTGAACCCAGAACCAGAACGTCGCAGGCGAGATCGGCGCCTGCCGCCGCCTGCTCAAAGCCGGCGGCGGTGTCGGCGCCTGAGCCCTCGCTCGAGGGGATCTCGCGGGGCGCGCTGCCCTGAAGCTCGGCCGGGTGCTCTTCGACCTCTACCGGCGCGCTCGCTGGCTCAGCGGCTGCCGCGGCGGGCGCTTCCTGATCCGCCGCGGTCTCGAGGCGCAGCACGAGGGTGCCCTCGGCGGCCGAGTCGCCCGCCGAGATCGCGACTTCGGTGACCGTGCCCGCGGCGGGCGAAGGCACGTCCATCGAGGCCTTGTCGCTTTCGAGGGTGATCAGCGGCTGATCGGCCTCCACGCGGTCGCCCGCCGCCACCAAAACTTCGGTGACCTCCACGTCGTCGACCTCACCGAGATCCGGGACCTTCACTTCGAGGATGCTGGCCATATCGTCTTTCGAGTCCTGTTCGGAATTCACCAGGGTCAGAGGAGGAGCTTGCGCAGGTCCGAGAGCAGGCCCGCCAGGTGAACCGCAAATCGGCAGGCGGTGGCGCCGTCGATCACCCGATGGTCGTAGGAAACCGAGAGGGGCAGGATCAGCCGAGGCTCAAACTCCTGGCCGTTCCAAACCGGCTGCCAGCGGTTGCGCGACGCCCCCAGAATCGCCACCTCGGGCGAGTTGACGATCGGCGTGAAGCCGGTTCCGCCGATTCCCCCGAGGCTCGAGATGGTGAAGCACGCGCCCTGAAAATCCGCCGGCGTGAGCTTGCCCTCCCGGGCCTTGACGCTGGTCGCCACGACCTCGTCAGCGAGCTGATAAAGGCCCTTGGTGTCGACATCGCGGATCACCGGCACCACCAGGCCGTCGGGCGTGTCGACGGCGACGCCGATATGCACGTATTTCTTGAGGATCAGGCGATCGCCCGCCGGGTGGAGGGAGGCGTTGAAGGTCGGGAAGGCGCGCAGCGCGCCCGCCGCCGCCTTGAGCAGGAAGGCCACCGGCGTGAGCTTGATGCCGCGCTTCTTGGCCTCTTCGGAGTGCGCCTTGCGAAACGCCTCCATCTCGGTGACGTCGGCGTCCTCGTGCTGGGTGACGTGGGGCACGTGCAGCCAGCTGCGGTGCAGGTTGCGCCTCGAGGCCTTTTGAATTCTCGACAGCCTGCGCTCTTCCACGGGGCCGAACTTGGCGAAGTCGATCTCCGGCATGGCGGGCCACTCGAAGCCCTCGACCGAGCCGCCGCCGGATCGCGCTCCGCCGCCTTCGCTGAGAACCGCCTTGACCCACGCCTTGAGATCGTCGGGGGTGATTCGGCCCTTCCGCCCCGAGCCGTCCACCCGGCCGAGGTCGACCCCGAGCTCCCGCGCCAGCTTGCGCACCGAGGGGCTCGCGTAGGCTCGCTCGAAGCCCTCTTCGTCGATCTCGGGCTTCGCAGAAGCCTGCGCCGGAGCCGGCCGGGGAGGCGCCGGCGCCGGTGCAGCCTTGACGTCAGCGGCCTGGGTCTCAGGTTCGGCCTGAGGGGACGAGGTCTTCGCGGCCTCGCTGGCCTCTGTCTCGCCTGTCTCGCCAGCGTCGGAGGCCGCGGAAGCCGTCTCGGCGGCGCCGGTCTGGCCGCCCGCAGCCGCCTCGAGCCTGAGGATGACGTCGCCCTCGCGGACCTGGTCGCCGGAGCTCACCAGGATTTCGGCGACCGTGCCGGCTTCGGTCGACGGCACGTCCATCGAGGCTTTGTCGCTCTCGAGGGTGATCAGCGATTCATCGACCGCGACCTGATCGCCGGCCTGGACCAGCACCTCCACGACCTCGACTTCGTCGACATCGCCTAAATCCGGAACTTTGACTTCGATCGCCTCGGGCATGGGCTCTCCTGGTGTGCGCGCCCTGGTGGCGGCCGGTGGATGCGTTCTTTGAGTGTGCCGTTCTTGCTGCGCTGCGCTGCTAGAGGCCCGGCGCTCACACGGTGGTCGGGTCGGCCTTTTCGGGGTCGATCTCGTACTTCGCCATGGCTTCGCTGACCGTCTTGGCCGGCAGGACGCCGTCGTCCGCCAGCGCCTTGAGGGCTGCCACGGTGACGAAGCGGCGGTCCACCTCGAAGAAGTGGCGCAGCTGCTCGCGGGTATCCGACCTCCCGAAGCCGTCGGTGCCGAGCACCACGAAGCGCGAGGGCACCCACGGCCGGATCTGGTCCGCAAACGACTTCATATAGTCGGTGGCGGCGATCACAGGTCCGCTGCGGCCTTCCAGGCATTCGCTCACCCAGCTTTTCTGCGGCTCTTCTTCGGGGTGCAGAAGATTGCGACGCTCTACGGCCAGACCCTCGCGCCGCAGCTCGTTGAAGCTCGGAGCGCTCCACAGGTCGGCGGCCACGCCCCACTCTTCCTCCAGCATCTCGGCGGCGGCGATGACCTCGCGGAAGATGGTTCCGCATCCCATCAGCTGAACCCGCTTCTTGGTGCTGCGGCGGGAGGAAACCCTGAACGGGTAAAGCCCCTTGAGGATGCCTTCCTGAGCGCCTTCAGGCATCGCGGGATGGCTGTAATTCTCGTTCATCACCGTGAGGTAATAGAAGACCCTCTCATCGCGCTCGCCGAACATGCGGTCGAGTCCGTCCTGCATGATGACCGCGACCTCGTAGGCGAAGGTGGGGTCGTAGGCCCTGCAGTTCGGGACCGTGGCGGCGATCAGGTGACTGTGCCCGTCCTCGTGCTGGAGGCCCTCGCCGTTGAGCGTGGTGCGGCCCGAGGTGCCGCCCAGGAGGAAGCCTCGGGCCTGCATGTCGGCGGCGGCCCAAATGAAGTCGCCCACGCGCTGGAAGCCGAACATCGAGTAGAAGATGTAGAACGGCATCATGTGGTAGCCGAAATTGCTGTACGAGGTGCCGGCGGCGATCCACGAAGCGACGGCGCCGGCCTCGTTGATGCCTTCCTGCAGCACCTGGCCGTCCTGGGCCTCGCGGTAGAAGCTGAGCTGGGCTCGGTCGACGGGCTCGTAGCGCTGGCCGAAGGGGGCGTAGATGCCCATTTGCCGGAAAAGGCCCTCCATGCCGAAGGTCCGCGCCTCGTCGGCCAGAATCGGCACCAGCCGCGGTGCCAGCTCTTTATTGCGCGCCAGCAGGGTGAGAACGCGCACGAAGGCCGTGGTGGTGGAGAAGTCTCTCTTGCCGGCCTCGAGCAGGTTACCGAAGGCGTCGAGGCTCGGAATGGGCAGCGGCGGCGCGGAGAGTCGGCGCTGCGGGTAGGAGCCGCCCAGCGAGGAGCGGCGCTCGCGCAGGTAGCCCATGGCGGGGGAGTCCTCCGCGGGCTTGACGGGTTTGAGGGTCTCGATCGATTCGTCCGGAATCGGGATCCCAAAGTGAGCGCGAAAGGCGCGCATCTGCTCGGCGTCGAGCTTCTTCTGCTGGTGGCTCGGGTTCAGCCCCTGGCCCGCCGAGCCCATGCCGAGGCCCTTGATGGTCTGCGCCAGGATGACAGTGGGCTGGCCCCGATGCTCTTGGGCGGCGCGGTAAGCGGCGTAAATCTTGCGCTCGTCGTGGCCGCCGCGGCGCAGCCCCATCAGCTCCTGGTCCGAGAGGTGTTCGACCATGGCGAGGAGGTCGGGATCGGTGCCGAAGAAATTCTTGCGGAAGTAGGCGCCGCCGCGGGTGGTGGCGGCGTAATTCTGCCACTCCCCATCCGGCGCTTCGAGCATGCGACGCCGCAGTTTGCCGTGACTGTCCTGGGCGAGCAGGGCGTCCCACTCGGAGCCCCAAAGCAGCTTGATCACGTTCCAGCCGGCGCCCCGGAAGAGC
>JBCCLG010000320.1:0-6454 GCA_039027015.1 Acidobacteriota bacterium
CGGCGGCGGCGGCGATCTCTGCCTCGGAGGAGCCGATCCCTTCTCGGGCGGCCCGTGCTGCGGCGACGGCGTGTGCGAGACCGGCGAGCTGTGCGCCCTCGATTGCTCCGTGTCCTTTTGTGGCGACGGCGTCTGCGACCTGCAGGAAAGCTGCTCCAGCTGCAGCTCGGACTGCGGCAGCTGCAGCGTGTGCGGCGACGGCGTCTGCAGCGGATCCGAGAGCTGCGCCACCTGCTCTTTTGACTGCACGAGCTGCTTTGCCTTCCCGTTCCAGGCCTTCTACCGCGGCAATGACTTCCGCACCCTGCGCACCGCCACCTCGTTCAGCGGCACGAGCTGGTCGGGGGACAACGTGCTCGGGAACGGCGCCATGAGCAGGCGCAGCCCCGCGGCGGTCAAATTCAACAACCGAATCTTCGTCTTCTACCGCGGCGCGACCAACGAAGAGATCTACGTGACGTGGAGCGACGACGGCGTGAGCTGGGCCGGAAATCGCGTGCTCGGAAACGGCGTCGAGACCAAGGAAGGCGTCGCGGCGACGGTCTTCAACAACCGCATTTACGTCTTCAACAAGGGCCGCTACACCAACGCGATTTGGATGAGCTCGAGCAGCAACGGATTCACCTGGAGCACCCCTCGCGTGATTGTTTCCGACGGCAACGGAACCGACGGCCCGCCCGCGGCGGTGACCTACAACGGAAAAATCGAGGTGCACTACCGGCATGACCAAAACAAAATCAAGCACGTGACGAGCTCCGATGCCGTCACCTGGAGCTTCGGGCCCGACCGCTCGCAGCGGGCCAGCGAGGGCGTGGCGCTCGCCGTCTTCAATGACAGGCTCTACCTCGCCTTCGGGACGCCGCGCGGCGTTCCCAATTTCTCGAATACGTCGACGATCACCGTTTACAACAGGCTCGCCGTTTATTCAAAGCTGAACGACGGGCCCTGGAGCGGCGTGAGCTGGGTGCTGGAGGCCGAGAGCGACCGACGACCGGCCCTGGCCGCGAGCGAGAATCGCCTCGTCTTGCTCTACAAAGGCGTTTCGTCCAAAAACCTCTTCTACTCCTACAGCAATGATGGCCAGAACTGGCTTGGCGAGGGCCTCGCAATAGGCCGAACCGACCACGGTGGCCCTGCCCTCCTCTATACCGACTGAGGCAAGCGCTGCCGAAGGGTCCTTTAAAACGGGATGACCTCCACGCGGCGGTTTCGCGCCTGGCCCTCGGGGACCTCGTTGGAGGCCTTGGGGGCCAGGAGCCCGACGCCGTGAGCCTCCAGGCGGCGCGGCGAAATGCCGAAGTCGGCCACGAGAGCCGCGCGCACGGAATCGGCTCGGCGGCGAGAGAGGTCCATATTGTGGTCGAAGCCTCCCTGGCTGTCGGTGTGGCCCACGAGGTAGACACCCTGCTCGGGATTCTGCTGTAGATAGAGGGCGATCTGCCGCACCACCTCGGCAGAAGCCGGCAGCAGATCGGCCGAATTCAGCTCGAACTGCAGGCCGTAGATCGAGGCGGCCCCCGTGGCGGCGATCTGATCGGCGATTTCGCCCGAGGA
Organism: Acidobacteriota bacterium; assembly: GCA_039027015.1. Classification (GTDB taxonomy): domain Bacteria; phylum Acidobacteriota; class Thermoanaerobaculia; order Multivoradales; family J023; genus JAUIJL01. The sequence continues at coordinate 1,555 of JBCCLG010000320.1, forward strand.
CAGGATCTCGACCTCGGCCTCGACCGCATCGGTGGAGACCCGCTCGAGATAGACCCGGGGCGCCGCGCGCTCCGGGCTCGAGCCTCCGGCGGTGACGGCGAGAATCGCCAGGACCTCCCGCCCGCCGGCCGCGGATTTCTCCATCAGGCTGTAGGCGAAATCATCGCTGAAGGGAACGCTCAGCCAGGCCTTGGACTTATTCATCAGGTAGGGAATCGATCCGCCGCACCCCGACACCGCCCGGCATCCGAAGAGCTCGGCGAAGCCGTCCGCCTTGGCGGCCCGCTCGTAGGCCCTGAAAACCTCCAGCACCGAGCGACCGGCGGGCATTCTCTGGAGCGAATAGCGAATTCGGCCCTCGAGCGTCTCGGCAGGGCCCTGCTCAAACTTTGCGGGCAGCTGGCCCCGGGCATAGCGGCTCTCTCCGTATTCGATCGTCTCGTCTTCGAGGAGCGCCGCGTCCGGGAAGCGGGCGGCGAAGACGTCCGCTGCGGCGGGCGGCGCCGCGAAGGTCGCGGCGAGGAGCAGAAGCAGGAAGAAGAGCGCGGGTGTTCGAAACATTTTTGCAACCTCGAGGGTTCGTCCTGAGTGATGGAGAGAAAGGTTTGAGCAGCAACGGATAGCTTTCGGGCGACTACCAGCCGGGGGGAATCTTGACGGCGAAGCTTCCGTACTCAAATTCCGCCACCACTCGGCCTCTCAACACCATCCGCCGAAGTCGATCGGCCTCGTCGTACTCGAGAGACACGGCCCCCGCATCGCCGGTGTAGGAGGCGCGAGCGCATTCCCTCCCGCCATCGACGCAGGGTCCGGTCGAGAAGGTCACGTCGAGCCGGCCTTCCTGGTCGAGGAGGCGGACGGCAGCGAGGCCCAGGCGCTCGGTCAGCATCAGGGGCATTTCGACGAAGCTCAGATCGCCGCCGCCGTTCTCGAGGCCCGGAAAGCCGCCCATCTTGCCGGCCATCGCGCCCTGCATCATCTCGACCACGTGCGGCGGAGCCTCCATCCAGCCGACCTCCGGCGCGTAGATCCTCGCCGCGCCCCGGCGCAGGTAGGCGCCGCCCGCCTCGTCGCGAGAGGAGAAGACGGTGAATCCTCGGGACGGCACGTAGGTCACGACGGCGGCGGAATCGGAGGGGTCCTCGCCCAGTCCGATCATGCGGATCATGCAGTCCTCGCGCACCACGTCGACCTCCCCCAACTCAACCACCGCGGGCCATAGATCGCTGCCGCCAGCACCGCCGCCGCCGCGCGAGGAGGCGTCGCGACGCACGGGGTCCTCGAGCTTAAGCTCGAGGCGGAGAGACCCTAGATCTTTGGCCTCCACGCTGTACCCCTCCACCTCGCGCTCGTTCACCAAGAGCGTCAGATTCGAGGGAGAGACTTCCCCGAGCCCGTCGCCAAAGACCTGAATGCGCGTCCCTCGCCTGACGCAGGTCGGAATCTGCGGCTCGAGGGGAGCCAGGCTGTAGGTGAGCTCGAACGACCTTTCGGCGTCCGGCGGAGACTCGAGATTCGCGGGCGCGTAGATCACCCGGGCCAGGCCGCCGTCGAAATCGCGGGTCTCGCCGGGCGCGCCTCCCAGAACGCCGTAGGCATGAACGGGACCCAGGCGATCCTCGAAGGCAAGCCGAAGGTCGGGATCGCTCCCCTCGAGCCTCAGGGTCGCCAGGGCGAGGCGCGATTTTTCAGGAACGCCCGCGGCCGCCTCGACCCGCACGCGGCTCAGGTGAATGGGCTTGGCCGAAAAGACCAGAACCTTCGCCTCGCCTCGCTCCTCGAAGCGGTAGGTTTGGGCCCTATCCCGGAAATGCACGAAGGGCGGCTCTTTGAAATCCGAGATCTCCTGGTAATAGGCCGAGTCGAGGCTGTTGAAGCCCGCGACGTATTTCGGAAAGTACTCGGGGAAGGAGAATCCCTCGGGGACCCCGTCGTAGAGATGGCTCATGCCTCGAGCAAAGCCGGCCCGGAAGTGATCCTGAAACCCCGTGAGGTAGGCCACGCCGTGAGGCGAATTCGCGGCCTTTCCCAAGGAATAGAGGTAGTGGCTCCGCTCGTAGCCCTTGTCTCCGGCCAAAGAGCTCGCGCCGTTAAAGGGCAGGTCGAGGTTGAGGTCCAGCTCGCCGAAGGGAAGGCTCTTTTTCTTCGCCCAGGCGCGCTCGAGGGCCGTGGCGTAGGCCTCGTTGAGCCAGAGGGTCTCTTTCGAGGAGCGGGTGAAGATATGGGAGGTCTCGTGGGCCAGGACCAGCGAGGCGTCGTTGATCGAGCTGTCGAAGTCGAGATTCTTGGCGTTGACCAGGTACAGCATCGGCTTCCCGGTTTTGCCGTCGGTCGGAATGCAGGCGATCACCTCCTTGCTCGAGCACTTGAAGGTGCGAAGGCCGTGGTGCCATCCGATGGAAAATCGCCCCTCGAGGCGGTCCAGATAGGGCTCGCGAAAGCCCAGACCGCGCATCCAGAGATAAACCTCATCGGAGGTTTGAACCACCAGCTTTGCGGCCGCGATGTGCTGTCGGACCTTCTGCAGCAGCTCCGGCGTGGCGATGTCGGAGTCCAGATCGCAGGCCCCAATGCCGCAGGTGGCGATCGAAAAATGCTCGCTTTGGATCGGGAATGCGTTCTGCATATCCTCTGCGAATACCGGCCTGGCCCACGGGGCGAGAGCCAGCAGCGCCGTCAAGAGCCAGGGCGATGGGCTGCGGTCCATGCGCGATCCTCCGTGCGGGAAGTTGGGGATAGACCCCGCCTGATGGCGGGCCTTCCCGAGGCCGTACGGAATCCGCCCTAAGATCCGGACATCGCGAACGAAATTCGACGGTCCGCGCCCGCTCAGCCGACGCTCAGAGTCTCCCCGGAACCCTCGGTCGAGTTTTTCTCCAGATGCCGGTGCAGCCAGGCGCGCGCCTTGACCCAGTCGCGCCGCACCGTGCGGGTGCTGGTGCCCTGGATCTCGGCGATCTCTTCCTCGCTCAGGCCGCCAAAAAACCGGTACTCCACCAGCTGCGCGAGCCGAGGGAGATTTTGCGCGAGCTCCTCGAGGGCTGAGTCGATGGCGAGCACCGTGTCAGCCTCGTGGGCCAGCGCCGCGTCGGAGTCGCAGAGCGGCAGGTGGGTCGCGTCGCCGCCTCGCTTGGCGGCCTGGGACATCCTGGCGGCGTCGGTGAGGATGTGGCGCATGACCTTGGAGGCGGTGGCGAAGAAGTGGCGCCGACTCTGCCATCTCGGCTCCGCGTCCGAGAGCTTGAGGTAGGCCTCGTGCACGAGCTCCGTGGTGTCGATCGCGCCGCCTCGCGGGCCGACGGCGAGGCGCCGCAGCTGGGAGCGCGCCAGCCCGCGAAGCTCGTCGTACACGGCGGGCACCAGGTCGTCGAAGCGGCCTTCGGTGCCCCGGAGGCCGTCGAGAATTTCGGTGATCGCCTGGAGCCTTTCCACGGCAAAACCCTAGCAGTTGGCGGGGGCTCACCAGGGCCGATCCCTCGCCAAGAACTCTGCCGCGCCAGCCTCAGGGGCGCGGAGCGGAATCGGGCCGCCCGGCTCTCTCGACCTCCCAGGCTCCGGCGCCCCGGCGAGAGATCAGAACCTCGCGGGCCTGCGCTACGAGATCGGCGTCCCAAGGCTCGCCGAGGGCCCGCCGGCAGCGGGCGCTCTCCACGCGCGCCAGGGCCAGCCGCCAGTCCGACTCGGTCAGGCTCTCGCGGTAGGTCGCGAGAACGCGCTCGAGGGCCGCCAGCCCCTCCTTCGGCTGCGCGGCGTCGCACTGGAGGCTTCCCAGCGGCAGGAGGGCGTCGGCCAGAACAAGCCCGTCCGCGGCCTCCGCCTCGAGGTCTCCGACCGCGGCCTGAAGCTGCGTCCGGGCCTGCTCGAGCCTGCCGGCGCGCCAAAGGGCGCCGCCGTAGCGAGTGCGGCCGCGGGCGGTGGTCCGATGCCGTTCGCCGAATCGCCCGGCGAGATCCGCCACCACCCGCTCCAGGATCTCGAGCGCGCGCGAGGAGTCGCCCTCAAGGGCCAGGGCCCAGCCGAGGTTGGCCCGGTTGGCGATCGCGTTGGTGGCGTCGGGGCTGAGCCTCTCGAAGGCTTCGGCGGCTCGCCCGGCGAGGTCCGCCGCCTCTCTCGCTCGCCCCGAAAGGATGAGCTGATGGGCCAGGTTGGCTTCGGTGACGGCGAGGTCGGGGCCGAGATCGGTTCCGGCACGCTGCATCTCCAGCACCCCCTGCAAAATCTCCCGGGCCTCATCGAGGCGCCCCAGCGCGCCCACGGTATTCGCCAGGTTGGTCAGGACGTTGCCCAAGGCGCTGTTCTCGGGCGCGCTTTCGCGATAGAGCCGAGCCGCTGAACGGTGGTGCGTCTCCGCCAGCTCGAAGCGGCCGAGGTTGGAGTAGGCGAGGCCCAGATTTCCGTGGGCCATGGCCTGAGCGGAAGCGTCCTCGAGCCGGGCCGAGAGCTCCAAGGATCGCTCCAGGTACGAAAGAGCGCCCTCAAAGTCCCCCTGATCGTGACGAGCCATGCCCAGGGAGTTGAGCACCGAAGCACGGCTCGAACGCCAGGACTCAGACGCTTCGAGGACTTCCAGGGCTCGCTTCAGGTAGGGCTCGGCCCGCGCCGCGTCCCCGGCCTGGAGGTAGACGCCGCCAAGGCCCGAGAGGGTGATGCCGTACCGGCGCCCCTCGGGATCGAGCCTGCCCTCGATCTCCAGCGCCTCGGCGATCAGCTCCTCGGCGCGGTCATACTCGCGCAGCCACTTATAGGCGTCGCCCAGCCCGAAGAGCAGCTCGGCTCGCGATCGCGGCGACATCTCCACGCCGCTTCGGAGCCGCTCGACGCCGCGGTCGAGAAGGTCTCGAACCCTCGGCTCGTCTCCGAGGGAGGGCGTCGCGCTCTCGAAGAGGTCGAAAAGGAAGGC
>JBCCLG010000321.1:0-6450 GCA_039027015.1 Acidobacteriota bacterium
GACCGGGTTGTACTCGGGGTGAATATCGGGCTTCATCTCGAATTCCTCAGCAGGTCACGTCGGTGAGGCGCAGGCCTTCGTCGCGCAGGTAGGGCAGAAGGCCCTTCTTGTTGACGGTGCGCAGGGCGCGGGTGGAGAGCCGAACGCGGACCCAGCGGCCGAGCTCGGTGACGTAGATGCGCTTCTTCTGAAGGTTCGGACGCTGCCACTTATTGGTGACGTTGTGCGCGTGCGAAATATTCTTCGCCGAGAGCGGCTTCTTGCCGGTGATTGCACATTTCCTGGCCACGGCCCTGACTCCTGATGGTGCTGGCTCCGAGGATAGAGGCCAGTCTTGCGAGGCTTGGTGAAGATGGGTGGAGGCGGCGCGAGGGCGCACCTCTGGCGGGATCGCGGAGTGTACAAGAGGGTCTGCGCGAGATCAAGGCCGCGCCTCGCGGACCGCGACCCGGGGCCGCTCCTGGAAGCCGCGAGGTGCCTCGAGGATAATGCGAGGCTAGATTCACGATCGCCCGTTATCGAAAGAGAGAGAGCCCGGCGGACCGTCCGGCCCGCCGGGCTCTGGAGGAAGCTCGCGTCATGGAAGCGTTTGCGCTCGAAAATTTCGTCACCCTCGGACTGCTGACCCTGCTGCAGGCGGTGCTTGGCTTCGACAATCTTCTCTACATCTCGCTGGAGTCGAAGCGGGCCCCCGCCGACCGGCAGGCCTACGTTCGCAAGGTGGGAATCGCGCTGGCGATCATCCTGCGGATCGTGCTGCTCTTCGCCCTGATGAGCCTGATCCGCTACTTCCAAAATCCCCTCTTCGCCATGCGCTGGACCGGGGTGGTCGAGGGCGAGGTCAACCTGCACAGCCTGATCGTCCTCTTCGGCGGCGCCTTTATCCTGTATACGGCGAGCAAGGAGATCCTGCACATGATGAGCCTCGAGGATGAGCCCGAGAGCGACGGCGGGCAGAAGTCGGTGGGCTCGGTGATCTTCTGGATCGTGATGATGAACCTGGTGTTTTCCTTCGACTCGATTCTCTCGGCGATGGCCCTGACTCAGGTTTTCTGGGTGATGGCCTCGGCCATCGTGATCGGCGGCATCCTGATGATTTGGCTGGCCGATCGCGTGTCGGTCTTTCTTCAGAAAAATCGAATGTATGAGGTTTTGGGCCTCTTTGTGCTCTTCGTGGTCGGCATCATGCTGGTCAGCGAGGGCGGGCACCTCGCGCACCTGAAGCTCTTCGGCTCGGCGGTGATGCCGATGACCAAGACCACGTTCTACTTCGTGATCGGCGTGCTGGTTTTGACCGACATCGTGCAGAGTCGATACCAAAGGAAAATTTTGCGGGCCAAGGCCCAGAAGGCGGCGGCCGCCTCCTCCTGACTGCCGGGAGGCTCGGGCGTCGCGGCTTAGTCGCCGCGCGCCCGGGTCGTGCCGCGCTGCCCCTGGTAGTGGCTGCCGGCCTCGGGAGAGCCGTAGGGCACCTCCGGGCTCTCCTCCATGCGGATGAAGATCAGCTGGGCGATCCGCCGGCCGGCCTCGAGCACGAAGGGCTCGGGGCCTAGATTCTGCAGCTCGAGGGTAATGTCGCCCTCAAACCCCGGATCGCACCAGCCGGCCAGGGAGTGGTTGATCCACAGACGGCCGAGGGTCGACTTGAGCTTCAGGTCGCACGCCACCTCTTTGGGGATGCGCACATACTCGAGGGTCGAGGCCAGCACGACCTCACCGGGGAAGAGCTTGATCGAAGGGGCCCGGAACTCTTCCGGGTCGCGGGTCGGGCAAATCCAGTGGTCGCTGACCCGAACGTCGTAGCTCGCGGCGTTGACCTGGTCCTCGGCGAAGGGCTCGACGCCGCCGTCGCGCCCCCAGCTGCGGATCCAGCTATCGGGTTTGATCATCTCGGCCGCGATCAGTGGAAGTAGACGGGCGTGCCCGGCGCTTCGCGGTGGATGGTGTCGACGAAGCGGATGACTCCCGCCTGGAGCGACATGACCAGGGTGTGGGTGCGGCTGCCGCCGCCGAAGAAGCGCACGCCGCGCAGCATCTCGCCGTCGGTGACGCCGGTGCAGCTGAACAGGACGTTGTCGCCCTGGGCGAGGTCCTGGGTTTGGTAGATCTTCGACAGGTCGTCGTATCCGAGCTTCGCGAGCCGGTCTTTTTGATCGTCCCCTATGGCCACCAGACGGGCCTGGATCTCGCCCCCCAGGCAGCGCATGGCCGCCGCCGTGATCACGCCCTCGGGCGCGCCTCCGATACCCATGACCGCGTGCACGCCGGTGCCGCGCACCGCCGCCGAAATGCCCGCCGAGAGATCGCCGTCGGGAATCAGCCGAACGCGCGCGCCCGCCGAGCGAATGTCGTGGATCAGCTGTCCGTGGCGCTCCCTTTCGAGCACCACCACGGTCAGGTCGGACACCGCCCGCTTGAAGGCCGCGGCGATGTTGCGCAGGTTCTCAGGCACCGGCGCGTCGAGATGCACGGAGCCGCTCGCCGTCGGTCCGACGACGATTTTGTCCATGTAGGTGTCCGGCGCGTGCAGCAGACCGCCGCGCTCGGCGGCCGCCAGTACGGCCACCGAGCCCGGCGCGCCCGAGGCGCAGAGGTTGGTGCCCTCGAGCGGATCGACGGCGATGTCGATCTTCGGCGCCGAGGCGTCGCCAAGCTTGCCGCCGACCTCCTCGCCCACAAAGAGCATCGGCGCCTCGTCGCGCTCGCCCTCGCCGATCACCACGCGGCCATCGAAGGGCATCTCGTCGAGGGTCTTGCGCATCGCCTCGACCGCCACGTGATCGGACCGATGGCCGTCGCCGTAGCCCATCGTGTGGGCTGCGGCCAAGGCCGCGGCCTCGGTGACGCGGACGAAGTCCTGCTCAAGACCGAAAAGACTCATCGAGCGGCCCCTTCAAGGGCGGGCTCCGGAGCCGCTTTCTTGCGCGGTGCCCGGACCGTCTCGCGCGGCGCGTTGAACGCCTGGATGCCGGTGATCGCGCCGCCGATGATCAGGTTGTGGATGTCGTGGGTGCCCTCGTAGGTGTAGACCGACTCGATGTTGAGCATGTGCCGGATCACCGGGTAGTCGTCCACGATGCCGTTGGCGCCCAGCACCTCGCGGGCGAGCTTGGCGCATTCGCGGGCCACCCACACGTTGTTGCGCTTGCCCATCGAGATGTGCTGCGGCTTGAGCTTGCCGGCGTCCTTGAGCTGGCCCATCTGCAGGGCGAGCAGCTGTCCCTTGGTGATCTCGGTAATCATCCACACCAGCTTGTCCTGAATGAGCTGATGGCAGGCGATCGGCTGGCCGTCGAACTGCACGCGCTCCTTGGAGTATTCGAGCGCGCAGTTGTAGGTCTCCATGGCCGAGCCGATGCCGCCCCAGGCGATGCCGTAGCGCGCCTGGTTGAGGCACATGAGGGCGTTCTTGAGGCCCACGGTCTTCGGCAGGATGGCGTCTTCGGGAATGTGGCAGTCGACGAAGCCGAGCTCCGAGGTGGTGGAGGCGCGCAGGCTGAATTTGCCGTGCTGATCGGAGGTCTCGTAGCCTGGGGTGCCCTTCTCGACCAGGAAGCCGCGGACGCCGTCCTCGGTGTGCGCCCACACGATGGCGACGTCGGCCAGGGTGCCGTTGGTGATCCACTGCTTGGAGCCGTTGAGCACCCAGCCGTCCTGGGTCTTCTTGGCGAAGGTGCGCATGCCGCCGGGGTTGGAGCCAAAGTCGGGCTCGGTGAGGCCGAAGCAGCCGATCGCCTCGCCGCGGCTCATGGGCGGCAGCCAGCGATCTTTCTGGGCCTCTGAGCCGAAGGCCCAGATCGGGTACATGCAGAGGGAGCTCTGCACCGAAACGAAGCTGCGGATGCCCGAATCGCAGCGCTCGAGCTCCTGCATGATCAGGCCGTAGGACACGCTGTCGAGCCCCGGCAGCCCGTAGCCGGTGAGGGTCGCGCCGAAGAGATTGAGCTCGCCCATCTTGGGGGCCAGCTCGACGGGGGTCCGGCAGTCGCGGTGGCACTCCTCGATGATCGGCATGACCAGGTCGTCGACGAAGTTGCGCACGGTGTCGCGCACCAGGCGCTGGTCGTCGGTCAGCAGGGTGTCGAAGTCGATGAAGTCGACGCCAGGAAATTTATGCAAGGGAGGATCCTCCGTAGCGCGCTCACCCGATCGATGAGGGCTGTGTGGCGGGGTCGCGGCCGGCGAGGCGGGCGGGCCGCGATGGTGCGGGATTCAAAGTCCGAAAACGGTTGGTCCGGGGGAGAGGCAAAAGCATGAGAGGCCCGCGCGTTGGCGTCGCCGCGTGGCGGCCCCGTGGCGGCCGTGGGCGGACCGCTTCGTAGCGCCGGGCAAGGGCTTGATCCGTCCCTTCATAGTAGCACGCTGGCCGCGGCGACGAGGATGGCCGAGGCCGGCCTCGAGGGCCTGGGGCTCGCCCCCTCGAGGGATCGAGGGGCGCGCTGGGCGGCGGTCGTCGCCGTTACCGACTTCTGGTAGAGTCCCGGGAGATATGCCGTCTATCGAAGAGCCGCAAGTCCGCATTGCGATCGGCAGCAGATACGACCACATCGACCTGATCCAGGTCGTTGTGGACGATGCGCTCGGACGCCTTGGGCTCGACGACGACGCCCGCCACTGGGTCGGAATCGCGGTTCGCGAAGCGGTGGCCAACGCGATCAAGCACGGCAATAAGCAGGATCCCAATAAAGAGGTCCAGGTCGAGCTGGCCCTGCAGGGCGGCCACGCGGTCATCCGCGTGAGCGACTGCGGCGAGGGCTTTGATCCGAGCACGGTCGACGATCCCCTCGACCCCGAGAATCTCTTGCGGCCCAGCGGGCGCGGCATTTTCTATATGAACAACTTCATGGACGAGATCGACTACGAGACTTTGCCCGACGGCGGAACTCGGGTCACCATGCGCAAGGTGCTCAAGGCACCGGAAAAAGACGCGGAGGCGGCCGCGGGCGGGGAGGCCTGAATCTCTACCCTTCGGCGCGCTCGGCCTCGGAACCCGGCGGCCTCGAGCGGGGTCTACCCGAGCGGGTCTAGACAACTCGACGTCCCGGCCGCGCTCGAGGGCGCGACTCGCCCGGCCGCGGCTTAAGACACCAAGCGATCCCGTCCGCCGGCATCTGCAAAAATCTTAGCCATCCATCAACAGACCCGACACACCGAAGCTTGAGTGCAAGCTCGAGTTATCAGACAGCGCAGGCCGCGAGGCGGCGCACGTCATTAGACCGTGAGAAGTCAGAGGAGCTAGCAGACGATGAAAATCGAGGCCCGTAACCAGAGCGGCGTGACCATCCTGGTGCCGAAAGGCAAGATCACCATCGGCGTCGGCGACGTCGCCCTGCGGCAGGCCGTGCACGAGGCGCTCGAGGCCGGGGCACGCAACATCCTGATCGACCTCGGCGGCGTCACCACCGTCGATTCGTCGGGCGTGGGCGAGATGGTCAGCGCCTACACCACGGTCACCAACCGCGGCGGCAAACTCAAGCTGGCAAACCTGCCGACGAAGGTAGCCGACATTCTGCAGATCACCCAGCTGATCACCGTCTTCGAGACCTTCGAGGATGTCGAAGAGGCGATCCAGAGCTTCTGAGGCGCTCCGGGCGGTTTCAGCGGAGCTTCACCAGGGGCCGGCCTTCGGGTCGGCCCTTCGCCGTGAGGGCTGAGCCGTGCTGCGCCGTTCCGCCGTCCGCAGACCCGCCGCCGCCCGCGACCCGCGCCAGGAGCTGCGCCGCCAGGCCGCCCGCGTGGAGGAGCGGCTGCGCGCGCTGCTGCCCCCCGCCACCTCGAGACCCGAGAGGGTGCACGAGGCCATGGCCTATGCCCTGCTCAGCCCGGGCAAGCGTCTGCGGCCGGTTCTGACGCTGGTGGTCGCCGATATGTTCGGCGAGGCCACCGAGGCGGTGGTCGACCTCTCGTGCTCCATCGAGATGGTGCACGCCTGCTCGCTGATCCTCGACGATCTGCCGATGATGGACGACGCCTCCCTGCGGCGGGGGCGGGAGACCACCCACCGGGTGTTCGGGGAAGACGTCGCGGTGCTCGCCTCCTACGGTCTTTTGAACCTGGCCTTCTCGGTGGTGGCGGGCCGGGCGTCGAGGCTGCAGCTCGGGCGCTATACCTCGGAGGATCTGGTGCACCTGGTCACCGAGGCGGTCGGCAGCCGGGGCCTGGTGGGCGGCCAGGCCCTCGATCTCGAGAGTCGTCACCAGCAGCTCGACCTCGACCGCCTGGAGTACATCCACAGCCACAAGACGGGCGCCCTCTTCACGGCCGCCGCCGAGCTGGGCGCCATGGCGGTGGACGCCCGCCGCCGGCATCTGGGTGCGATCACCCGCTACGCCAAGAATCTCGGCCTGGCTTTCCAGATCGCCGACGATCTGCTCGACGTCACCGCGACCAGCGCGGAAACCGGCAAGGACAGCCATCAGGATGACGACAAGCTGACCTTCGTCAAGGTGC
>JBCCLG010000322.1:0-6447 GCA_039027015.1 Acidobacteriota bacterium
ACCTCGGCGAGGCCAAGAAGGTCGTCATCACCAAGGAAGACACCACCATCGTGACCGACGCCGAGCGCAGAGAGACGGTGCTCGAGAACCCGGTCATCCTGCTGCACGAGAAGAAGATCTCCTCCATGAAGGACCTTCTGCCGGTGCTCGAGCAGGTCGCCAAGCAGGGCAAGCAGCTGCTGATCATCGCCGAGGACATCGAGGGCGAGGCCCTCGCCACCCTCGTGGTCAACAAGCTGCGCGGCACCCTGAACGCCGCCGCCGTCAAGGCTCCGGGCTTCGGCGATCGCCGCAAAGCCATGCTCGAGGACATCGCGATCCTCACCGGCGGCAAGGTGATCACCGAGGATCTCGGCATCAAGCTCGAGAACGTGCGCTGGGAGGACCTCGGCGAGGCCAAGAAGGTCGTCATCACCAAGGAAGACACCACCATCGTGACCGACACCGACTCCGACGATCGCCGTGAGGAGATCGCCGGCCGCGTGCGCCAGATCCGCAACCAGGTCGAGGAGACCTCCTCGGACTACGACCGCGAGAAGCTCCAGGAGCGCCTCGCCAAGCTGGTCGGCGGCGTTGCCGTCATCCAGGTCGGTGCCGCCACCGAGACCGAGATGAAGGAGAAGAAGGCCCGCGTTGAGGACGCCATGCACGCCACCAAGGCGGCCGTGGAAGAGGGCATCGTGCCGGGCGGCGGCGTCGCGCTGCTGCGCTGCATCGAGGCGGTCGAGGGCGTCGAGACCGACGGCGACCTCGCCGTGGGCGTCAACATCGTGCGCCGCGCGCTCGAGGAGCCCGCTCGTCAGATCGCCGCCAACGCCGGCGAGGAAGGCTCGATCGTGGTGCGCGACATCCTCTCGCACGACGGCAGCAACGGCTACAACGCCGCCACCGGCGAGTACGGTGACCTGGTGGCCGCCGGCGTCATCGATCCGACCAAGGTGACCAAGAACGCCCTGCAGAACGCGGCGTCGATCTCCGGTCTCCTGCTCACCACCGAGGCCATGGTCTGCGAGATCAAGGAAGACAAGGCCGACGAGGCCGCGGCCCCGGGCGGTATGCCGGGCGGCATGGGCGGAATGGGCGGCATGATGTAAGACCGCTCCCCGGGCTTCCCGGGGACTCGCCTTACGGCGCCTTCGGATTCTGCTCTGCCTAATCCGAGGCCCGAAGAAGGCCGGCTCACGGGAGCCGGCCTTTTTTCGTGCGGCGGCGCGACGGCGAAAGCGCCAGGGGAGGGTTTTGAGATTCCCCGAGAAAAAGAGACGCCGCATGGGGGATCGGGCGGCGCGCTTGCGCTGAGAGTGGCGTGAGCGTCGCGCCCTTCGTTGGGAGGAAGGACCGATTCCCGGAGCACGCCCGGCTTCGGTGAACTCACTCAAGACGCCTCGTTCCGCTGTTCTCCGAAAGGCCCATGATCCAGCACGAATCCCGGCTTCCTTTGATTCCATGGAGTCGTCGATCGCCACGGCGTTCGGCTTCGACCCGCGGAATCTCGTCCGCAACGCGGCTTGCTAAGATCGAGCGTATGGTTGCGATGACAGGTCCAGACTCGGGAGTTGAAGGCTCAGATAACAAAATTTCGGATCACTTAACCTCGGACGATCCGCGTGCGCGGGACGTCGGTCCGCAGAACGTCGCCGCGCCCGCCGGGGGCCTGAACCCGGAGAACGGCTCGGGAGACGTCACGAGCCTGCTGCGGGAGTGGAGCGGGGGAGATCCGGACGCCCTCGACAAGTTGATTCCGCTGGTGATGGACGAGGTGCGGGCGCTGGCGCGTAAGGCCCTGTCGTCCGAGTCGCGGGAGCTCACCATTCAGCCGACCGAGCTGGTCAGCGAGGCCTATATACGCCTGGTGAAGCGCGAAACCTACTGGTGGCGCGACCGGGTGCAGTTCTTTAGCAGCCTGGCGGAGCTGATGCGCCGCATCCTGGTCGACCGCGCGCGTCGTCACCTGGCGTGCAAGCGCGGCGGCGGCGCCCTGCGGGTCAACCTCGAGGAGGGCATCTTCGCCATGCCGCACGACGATGCCGCGCTGGTGGCGCTCGACGACGCTCTCGAGGATCTTCGCCAGATCGACGAGCGCAAATATCGCATTGTGATGTTGTGGTTTTTTGTCGGCATGACTCAACAGGAGATCGCCGAAGACTTATCGATTTCTGTCAATACGGTAGCGCGCCACTGGCAGGCCGCCCGCGGCTGGCTCTACGGCGAGCTCAAGGCGAGCGATCGAGCGGACGAGAATCCCGGAGACCGGGCTTCGCGGTCCTGAAAGGCAGCCTTCCCGTGTCCCTCGACCGCAAGCGCCAAATCCTCGAGATTCTCCATCAAGCGCTCGGCGAAGAGGCCGAGTCGCGGCCGGCGCTGGTGGCCCGGCTGTGCGGCGCCGACGAGGCCCTGCGCCAGGAGGTCCTAGGGCGCCTCGATCCGCGCTCGGCCAGCGGGGTGCTCGAGGCGCCGATCTTCGACGTGCGGGGCGAGGATCCCGCGATCGGTCGCCGGGTCGGCGGCTACCGCCTGGTCGAGCTGCTCGGTCGCGGCGGTATGGGCACGGTCTACCTCGCGGAGCGCGAGGATTTCGAGCAGCGGGTGGCGATCAAGCTGATCCGACGCGGCTTCGACCTCGATCCGGTGGTGGTGCAGCGTTTTCACAACGAGCGTCAGATCCTCGCCAGGCTCGAGCATCCCTACATCGCCAGGCTGCTGGGCGGCGGCGCCACCGGCGATCGGCTGCCCTATTTGGTGATGGAGCACGTGGAGGGCGAGGCGATCGACGCCTATTGCCGGCGCGTGAGGCCCGGCCTGGCCGCGCTCCTGGCGCTCTTCTGCAAGGTGTGCGAGGCGGTGCACTTCGCCCACCAGAACCTGGTGGTGCACCGCGATTTGAAGCCGGGCAATATCCTGATTACCGCCAGCGGCGAGCCCAAGCTCCTCGACTTCGGAATCGCCAAACTGCTCGACGACAAGCTCGCCTTTCGCCCGCTCGCCACCGCCACCGGCCAGGCGCCGTTGACTCCGCGCTACGCCAGCCCCGAGCAGCTCCAGCACCAGCCGGTGTCCACCGTGAGCGACGTTTATGTGCTGGGCGTTCTGCTCTTCGAGCTGCTCACCGGGCTCACCCTTTTCCCCGAGGCCCAGAAGGACGACGATCCCTCCGGCGAGCAATGGGCGCGCGCTCTCCTGCAGCATCACCCGCCCAAACCGAGCACCGCCGTGCGCCGGCGCGCGGAGGAGATCGAGCCCGGGGGGATGAGCCTCGAGAAGCTCCGCCGCCGCCTCGCGGGCGATCTCGACAGCATCGTGCTCAAGGCCATCCGCAAGCGGCCGGACAGGCGCTACGCCTCCGCCGAGCGCCTGGCTGACGACCTCCGCCGTCACCTCGCCGGCGAGCCCGTGAGCGCGCGCGCCGCCAGCTGGCGCTACCGCGCGGGCAAATTTCTCAGGCGCTATCGGCTGCAGTTCGCCGTCGCCTTCGCACTCTTGGCTTCGGCGTTCAGCCTGCATCTTCACAGCCAAAACCTGATGAGGGACGCCCTCGATCAGACCCTGAACGTCTTCGACGATCTCGGCCTCGGCGCCGGCGCTGGATCTGTAGCGGAGGCCAATGCCCTGATCGCGAGTCCCCGAATACCCGAATACTTGAGAGGTCGGGTTCAGTGCCGCCTCGCCGCCCTCCACCGCCAAGCAGGACGCCTACCAGAGGCCGAGAGGAACTTCAGAGAGGGGGTGGAAAAGCTAGAGCGAAGCCTTGGCAGCCACCAAAGAACCGCCACGTGCCTCAACAACCTGGGCGCCGTCTACTTTCGCCTCGAGCGGTATGAGGAAGCCGGCGAGCGCTATCAACAAGCCCTCGATATGAAAAGGGAGCTTGGGAGTCCCGAGAGCGATCTGCTGAGGGTTCGCTCGAATCTGGCTGCGATCCAGCGGATTCGCGGCAGCTTTGAGCGGTCCCGCGAAGCTCAGCTGAAGATACTCCAGGATCGAAGGAGAGAGGCTGAGCCGAACTACAAGAGCATCTACAAGAATCAGCACAACCTTGCGGTCACCGACCTCGATGCAGGGGAGTTCGAGAGTGCCCTCAAGTGGGCTCACGAGGCTCTCGACGGACGACAGGGGCTCGAGGAAGAGGAGAAGGGGAGAGTCCTCCTCGTAGCTTCGACTCAGGACTTGATCGGCCGGATTCTCATCGCACAAGGCCTAACGGAAGAGGCCGAGTGGTGGCTCCTGTGTGCCCTCGAGTCGCGACGCGAGGAGCTTGCCTCGAAGCATCCCAAAGTTGCCGAGACCCGCCGGTCGCTGGCTGAGACTTTGCTCGACAAGGATCCGGAGCGATCGGCTCGACTGCTCGAGCAGGCGCTCGCGAGTTTCCGCGACAGCAATCCCGAAAGCTGGCGCGTGGCCGACGCCCTGAGCGTGCAGGCCGTTCTTCTAGCGCGTGAGGGCGAACGAGAGAAGGCCGAGCGCCAGGCGCGCTCGGCCTACGAGAGGATCGCGGAGGTGCGGAGCGATCGATCGACGGTGGCTCTCCAGGCCAGGGAGCGCTGGCTGACCATCGCCAGCCGGTCCCCCGAGAGGAAGGGCGTTGCCCTGCCCGCAGGCTGACGGTACCTCCGCTCAGCCGATCACCACCGAGCGGCGTTCACCGCCAGGGCGTACCGGGCGCCGGCCTCGGGGCTTCGAAGTTCACCCTTCGCGCTGATCTCGAGGTAGTAGACGCCGGCGACCACCCAGGTGCGCTCTTCAAGGTCACGGCCGCAGCTGTCGCTCGAGGAGGCGAGGCGATTGCCCGCCGCGTCGAGGAGCGCGACGTCCGCGCCGTAGGCCTCGATAGCGAGCGCGTAGAGGCCCGCGTCGCGGGTGAGGTCGAGGCGAAAGACGTCGCGATCCCCGGCGCTTTCGAGGATGCCCTCGGTCTTCGAGCGCGGTCTGAGGGAGCTCGCGCACAGGCCCGAGTCGCCGTGGTCGTCGCTCTCGAGTTCGCCGCCGCAGAGGTCCGCGACGAAGCCGTCGGGCTCGTCCTCCTCTTCGTTCTCCCCTCCGGTGCCGCCTCCGCCTCCGCTGCCGCTGCCTCCGCTGCCGCTGCCCCCGCTGCCGCTGCCCCCGCTGCCGCTGCCTCCGCTGCCGCTGCCGCTGTTTCGGTACGAGAGGGAGTCGGGAAGAAAGCGCGTGCGCACCTCGAGCCAGGGAGGCTCGCCCGACGCATCAGGCGTCGCCGCCAGGCGGAAGAAGAGGGGCCCGGAGCCCACGCGAAGCACCCGCGCCGAGGCGTCGGAATAGAGGAGGAGATGCGGGGCCGCCTGCGGGCCTGAAATCGCCGCGGTCCGCGTCTTCGCCGCGCCGGCGCACCGACTCCCCCACGAGCCGAGCAGCGCCCGTCCGCCGGTGAGGCTCTGGGCCTCGACGGCCAGCAAACCGCTTCGAGGCACGTCGACCCTGAGCCACAGGGCGTCGTGAGGCTCCGCGGCGGCGATTTCGAGGGAGTCCGAGGCGCCGAGGTGAATCGCCCGTGAGCAGCCGTCCGGCGCGTCGGCCCAGGCAGGGCCGACGGCGAGGCAGCCGATCGAAATCAGCAGCGCCGCGGCGAGGCGCAGGATTGAGGGAAGCGGGCGGGCGGGTTGAGCTTTTTTAGGCATGACTTCTCCCTGTGCGATTCCCCCCCTCCTCGTGAGGAGGGGAGGAATCGGTCGGAATTCGTCGCCTGACCGCGGGCGCCTCAGCGGCTCGGCGAGGAGGTGGTTAGCTGTTGCGAGCTCTCACCTCTAGGGACGGCCGCGCGCGCGGAATTTCCGCCTGTAGCGCTAAAAAGTTCTCGAATCCTCGTTTTTCACTCGAAGCCAAGCGTCCTTCTCTCTGCACGAGGAAAAGTCAGCGAGCGACCTCAGCGCCGATGGAGGCATTACGACGGATTCCCCGCGGAGGAAAGGGCGCTGCTTACTGCGCCCTGCGCTGCGTCGCCCGGTGCTCTCCATCGGCCCCCTCAGAACTCGCGTGGCCAACCGACTGGACGTTGAGGTCCCCCAAGGAAGTCGGCCCTTCGCCGCGTTGGGACCGCCGATCTCCAGCGGAAATTCCGCGGCTCGTTCCGCCTTCTGCTCAAGTCCGCCTCCAAAGATGAGGTCGTTCTGCTCGGACAGCTTCGGGGGCCGAGTGGAGAGTCCCCGGCTCCTGGTCGCTCCGGGCTTGGGTCGCTGCAGGCCGAACCTCCCCCGCACTCCTTGACCTTCAGCTAGCCCTCCTCTTTGCACAAGGGCAGGTCAGCGAGCGACTTCAGCGCCGATGGAGGGAATCCTCAAGTAGGACAGGGCGCTGCTTTCTGCGCCCTGCGCTGCGTCGCCCGGTGCTCTCCATCGGCCCCCTCAGAACTCGCGTGTCCAACCGACTGGACGTTGAGGTCCCCCAAGGAAGTCGGCCCTTCGCCGCGTTGGGACCGCCGATCTCCAGCGGAAATTC
>JBCCLG010000323.1:0-6426 GCA_039027015.1 Acidobacteriota bacterium
GGTACCCTCGCCCGCTGCGAGGGGACCCACGCGAGCCCTCAGCCTGCCCCCTTCATCGCTCCATGCACTACTCGACGAGCTTGCATCGAAGAAGGTGTTCTCAGGAAGGACATCGGAGACCACTGTTTCGGCGGCCGCGTCGACGTTGCCGTCATTTCGCACCTGGATGGTCCAGGTAATCGGGTCACCCGGCCCGGCAGAACTCTGATCTGCTGACTTGATCACGCCAACGTCGACACCATCGCCTCCCGTCAAGAGAATACCGACACTTTCAGCTGCGACGTCGTTTCCGCTGTTGACGTCTCCAGGAGTCTGCACGGAAACACGGTTCTCGATCGAAGACAGACCGCTTGGAAGCGTGCCGTCGAGCTCGGTCACAACCACAAGCACGATTTCAGCGCCGGCAGCCAGAGGACCCACAGAAGCGGTGGCCTCGGAAGCCCCGAAAGTGAAGACAGGGCTCGAAGAAGCTTCAACCCATGACGAGGTCGCGGGGAGAACATCAGTCACAACAGATTGATCGGCCGCATCGCCGGTTCCTACATTCCGGACGGTGATAGACCAAGAAACCCTCCCTCCTGGCGAAACGGTGGGAACGCTTGAGGACTTCGAAATCTCGATATCGGGAACGCGACCCGAGAAGTCGAGAGTGACAGCTACGGAAGCCTCGTTGTTCGACAGATTCGAGTCTTCTGCAAGATCGACAATCCCCCGGTTCGAGATCGACTGAACCGAGGAGTCGATTCCTGCGTCCACTTCAAAAGCCAGGATGAAGGCGGCGCTCTCGCCCACCTCAAGAGCAGGCACGGTGCGGGACGCCTGCACCGGATTAAAGGACCAACCCGCCGAGCTTAGATCCGGTCGGTAGCTCAGAAACGAGGGCAGAGGATCACGAAGAAGGCTGGCGCCAGCGGGAGCAGAACCGACGTTCGACACCTCGAGTTCGTACTGGATGATGCCACCCGGCTCAACGCTCAGCAAACTCGTGGTCTTCGCCAGAGAGAGGTCCGGTGAGCCCCCTCCCCCACTGCTGAGAGGCGTCAGCTCTGTGTCAGTAGCCGGGGGAAAATTGGTGCTTTCCTCAAGCTCGACGAAGTTTGTAATGACGGTCACATCCGGAGGGATTACCGGATCCACATCGACGCTAAAAACAGCTCCCGGCAGAGAGCTCCCACAAGAAAAAGAGCCCAGCGGGAGGCTGCAGACCGTGCCGGCCGCAGCGCCATCAGGGCAGCTCCAGCCACTTGAAGAATCACCAGCGCTAAACCGGGTGTGAAGAGGAACCCTCTCAATGAAAGCTGCGCCCGCTACGTCTCGAGATCCTCGAATCTCTCCCGAGATCGAATACCGAAGCAAATCACCAGGCTCCACCGAGATGCCGCCGTCGGACTTAGTCACGACGATCTCTGGACGCTGCGGAGTTGAGATCGGCCACGAGCGAGCGAGGGATGCGCCAGGACCCACCGGCTGGCCGTCCAAGAAGAACTCAAACCGGACCGAATGCTCGAACTCCAGGATGAAGGGCACCATGCATGGAGAAGGCGCGTTGATCTCGTAGCGCGCTCCAACAGAATCGAAGGCGGCGAACGAGCCGTCGAACCGGATGACGAAAAACGAATCACCCGGCCGGCCGCCCGCGACCAACTCACCCGAGTTCAAAGGCGAGAAGAAAAACGAATCCGGGTCGAGTTCAAAGCCGGGAGGATACACACCTCTAAGCTCGATAGCGTCAAATGGCCGAGCGTCCGAGATGTCTGTAACCCTGGCATTGAGAATGACGTTGCCACCAACGCCCACGACAGTCGCCCCGTCACTGCGGGTGATCTCGGCCTGTTGAGCGACTGCCGGCAGGGCAAAGAAAAGACCCAGAAGGCCAAGAATGACGAGCGGAGCAACCGGCCGATTCTGGCCAGGACCAAGCGGCAAACCTTCAGCGGCGCTTACCTTTGTGCGCAACATCTGATGAGCGAAAAATTTTGGCATCTTCATCTCCCCGAGCGCCCCTCCCTTGACACGGCCACAGCACGCGTCAAGACTCGAGACGATCGTGTGAATCACATTCAGCGATCGGTCACCCTGGAGACTTTTGCCGAGTGGCCAGGGTGACCACTTTGAGTGTCCTCTCTTATCCTCGACTAGACAGACCTCCAACGCATAAAGACTCGTCCGAAGGAAGAGGGCTCCCCACCTGGCGAGATGGATCAACCTCGGGAAGCCCCACGACAATCTCGACACGAACTAGGACGACCTCGACAAAGAGACCAGCTTCGATCGCTCCTCGACCTGGCACCAAACCCTCACCCTCCACCAAACAGGAGGGAATGTGGCCAGTCTCCCCGTAGAGCTCCCAGACGGCCTCAACCAACCGAGAGTCCTCGAGGCTGTCAATAGCCGCGCTGAGCTCATTCAAATCCACGGAATCTCCAAGACCAGCGACCCGGCGGAATCAATCCAGCTCATCGGTACAGGGCCGTAGTACCTCGAGTCAAAGCTGCGGTCCTCAAGAGCATCTAGGCCCCCCAACCACACGTGCCCAACAGGTACCCGGTATCTCCCTGGCTCGATCAAGGAAATGCGCCGACCCGCGCTGTCAAAGTCAGGAGCCGGAGGCCTCTGCCACGAGTCGCCGTAAACGACTCCCGTGGTAACGATTACCTCATCGCCAGGAAGAGCTAGGACCTCCTTGAGAAGAGGAGAAACTCCCCGGCAGGGTGGCTTCGGCGTCTTCACGAGGAAGCCCCGATCGATCGCAAACTCCCTAAGAGAACCCTCAGGGCAAACCTCTACCCAAAGGCCCCGCTCTAAAGGTCCATCCCAGCGGGCTACATGGTAGATACCTTTCGGTCCAGACGCCGACTCTTGGATCCTAAAACCCATAAGCGCCGCCGACCAGATCGTGCCAACGAAAGCGAAGCAGAGGCCAAGAACCAGGCGAACCAAAACCTCTCTTCGGCCGAAGGCAGAACCAGCTTCGCTGAAAAGCGCTCGGGTAGTCCTAAAAGGGCCGGTCGAGCTACCGAGCACGGGACATCTCCTCAAGCTGCTCTAGATCGGCCTCTATCAGGTCCTGAACCTCCTGAATCTCTGCATCGAGCAAGGCCCTACCGACGGACCCACGAAGCGGCGTCCATAGGACTGCCATACAAAAGAGGAGTATCCCTACCAGAGCACCAGCGAGAGAAGCTCTGAGAGAGGAGCCCTTTCCGCGTTCTTTGGCTAGGATCCTGAGAGAAGGGAGGATCTCGGATAAATCGCTGACGAGCCCATCAAGCTTTCGGCCCGTCACCAGCATGCGAGCCGTGTCGTCTTCGCACCAAAGGCCACCCGCCGCGTCGTCCAAAACCTCTGCAACGGCCTCAAGCCTCTCAAGGCGACTATCCACGGGACTCTCACCATCGGCCAAGAAATCCGCTGAAGTCATGAGAGACCCCGAAGCGCTACGTCTTGATCGACCCTCAGACTAATCCTCTGCCCGCGACGCAGCTCGAAGCGAGGGGGACGCTGAAGCGCCCGCTCCAAAATCCTCTCGGTCACCTGAGAGCCACGCTCGCTAAACTCCTCGATCGCGATCTCCGCTCCCCTCCTCTCACCGTTGCCGGACTCTTGGCCGACCTGAGCAGCAGCACCCACAAGCGAGAGGCCCACTGCATGGCCATAAATAGACAGCCAACGGTGCGACACCCGAGCTTCAACGCCGCGACCGCCTAAAGGATCAGAGCCGGAGCCCGCAAGAGGCACCACTAGACCGTCAGGCCTATGAGCACTCTCCCACTCAACCCCTAGCCGGTACTGGCCCACTGCCGGCTGGCTGCGAAGAGATCCACGCAGCGTAGTGCCTACAGGGAAGACCACTCGCTCATGACGAGAATCCAGGACCGGATAGACGACGAGCGCGGTAAGCCTGCCCGGAGTGGGGCTATCGCTCGAGACAGGGGTTAAAACACGAGCGTGGATCACCACGCCCTCTCTGAGAACAACGGCCGGCAGCGCCGATCGAGGAGCATTCACCGCCTGACTCCCAGCAGCAACAGCAGAAGACGGCTCAGGTGGACGCATCCCTAACGAGGCCTGAGATCTCGAGGAGCCGGGCCCCAGAGAACGCCTCCGCGGGATCTGAGTGCTGCGTTCCCGAGCCTGGTAAGCGCGAGCCATAGAGTCCCCTCTTGACTCATTAGCTTTGTCGGGCTTCTCGTCGATACGACGAAGAGCGGCTTCGTACTTTTCTCGGAGAGCGCGAAGCTCACCCGCCCGGGCCGCCAAAGTGCTCGGATCCACCATCGTCTCCGTACGGCCCGCCTGGCGAAGCGCGGCATCTTCGCTCCCCCCCTTCGGCAGCAGCTTGAGGCCCACGCTCAAAACAACGAGGACCAAAAAGACAGCGACTAAGCGGACGCCCTGACCGCCGGCGTTGGCCGGTCGCGACCGGGAAGCCAAGTCCTCAGCGGTGGTTTCAGACCCGGCGTTTGTGGCGTTCTTCTCGCTCATCAGTTCCTCCAGAAGCGCCGCCACTGGCGGTCCCGCCCCTCGCCTACAGAGAGCTCAAGGCCTGCCGGAAGAAACGGAATGCGCCAAACCAACGAGTCCTCGCGCTCCTCGAGCACAGCGTTCGCTTCCAGCACGTCACCATTGGAGCCTAGAGCTACGACCTGAGGAACCTCCGGGATACCAAGAGGAAGGTGAACCTCAATCCTCTTGCCATCGTCGAAAATTGCCTTTGCAACCCAGCTAAAACGCTTGGAGCGCCTATGAGGATCTTCGGTCCTGTAACGGAAAAATTGGTTCCTGACCTCTACTGCGGATACGCTCGCGGGCTTCTCAAGAACCGCTGGAGGCTCCGCAACGGACCTTCGGACACGCGGATACTCAAAGAGCGTCAGTTCGGATAGGTCCACAGACACCCCATCAGATGGCTTCTTGGGAGAGTTCAAAGAGACTCGATAGAACCGTCGGCTAGTGCCGAGAATCGCATTGGACTGAATACCCCAGACGGTGGGCGAGAAGGACACAACCGGGGTCTTCTCACCGTCGGGTCCTGCATAAGCGATCAGAACCGACCACCATTCCTCGTCCCCATAGGTTTCGGACTGAATAGCCTCACCGGGCTCAAGCATGAGCGTGCAAACGAAGTAGGGCAGGCAATCAAGCGAGATTTCCTCCTCGCCGAACCGCTGTACCCGAACCCGTTTGTTTACCTTCACATCTGTGCGATCCGGACCCTTACCGAGGCGCTCTACGGTGGCGGAGCGGGGAACATCACCGCTCGAAACGGCAGCACCCTCTCGAGACCCTGATAAACCAGCGGCGGCTCCAGCAGAACCACCTCCCGGCGTCCGGTAGCCGCTCGCTTCGGCCAGCTGCTGGGGCCCCACTCCACGACCGCGGAGCTCTTCGATCAGCTGTTGAGAGCGGCGAAGACGGGCGGAAATCTCCTCCTCGCTCTTCACATCGACCACCGGAACTTCCACACCAAACTCGGACTCGCCGCCGCCCTGGCCGGCGGCGGGATAAGCCAGCACGAAACACGAAAATAGAGATACCAACAAGCTAACTTTTTTCACGGAACACCTCGAGAGTTATCTTTAGACACTTCAACCTTCCGCCCGATATGGAGGGCGCTCACGTACACGCCAAATTTGTTCCACACAGACCCTTCCTCCTCGCGGTCGGTCTGAGCATCACCCTCAAAGCTCACCGACGCCGTCGCATACACATCAAAGCTCTTTTCCTGACGAAAGCCAGAGCCGGGCTTGCGGTGGGTCTCGCGCCACACGATCTGCCACGTGTTCTTGCCGCCTGAGGGTATCGCTTCGACCTCGAAATAGTCGATCTCGATGGTGCCCTCGAATAAGAACGGATCCTCCTCCTTGAAGAGATCCTTCAGGCGGGAACGTGCCTGGCCCAGGGAAAGAGCCTGGGCTTTGAGCATCCAGTCCTTTTGCGTCTCCTCGTCGCGGGATATAGAAAAGGCATACTCCACGAACAGAGACAAAACAGCCGAGACGACGCGATCGTCTCGCCTATCAATCGACTCGAGCAGAGAGACTCGGCCGAGAGCGTCCAAGGCGAAATAGACGGTCCCTTGCTCGTTCCCACGAACGACTACAACGGCGAGTATTGCAAGGCTTAGGACCTGGCCAAAAAGGGCCAAGGCTGCAGCGAAACGCCAATTCTTAATCCTGGCGGCGTAAACGTCCTTCTCGCGCGCCCGACCGCTCACCACCTCTTGGCTTTCCCGCTTCATCGCTCTAATTCCCGGCCAACGGATTCGGCATGTGCTGCATGCTCCCGGCGATACGCTGAGCCAGCCTCTCCGGGAAGCGCGCGATGAAAAAGGCCAGCATCGAGCCGACGCCGCAAGCAGCCCAAACACTCACCACGTTCAGGAATGAGAAGCCCTCCACTACCGAGTAAAGCTGAGACATGGAC
>JBCCLG010000324.1:0-6419 GCA_039027015.1 Acidobacteriota bacterium
CCCCGCGGCCCGGGCGAGAGAGCCCGCCGGCGCGCTGCTGCCGGCGGGCCCCTTCGGTCTAGGCAGGCTCGCGTTCTAGGGCTGGCTGAGGCTCCAGGCGGAGGTCGTGCCGGTCTCGAAGGTGTCGGAGAAAAGACCGCAGAGACCCTCGCCGGTGATCAGGACGTCGAGCTCCGCGGGGCTCAGAGCCCGCGAGTAGAGGCGCACTTCGTCGATCACGCCATCGAAGGGACGCCCGCCCTGGGGCTGATCGCCGATCGCCACGGGAACCGTCGGGTCGGTGGCGACGGCGCCCGTCTTCGGCGTCGATCCCACCAGGACGCCGTCT
Organism: Acidobacteriota bacterium; assembly: GCA_039027015.1. GTDB lineage: Bacteria > Acidobacteriota > Thermoanaerobaculia > Multivoradales > J023 > JAUIJL01. The sequence continues at coordinate 329 of JBCCLG010000324.1, forward strand.
TTGTAGAGGCGCATATCCTGGCCATCCCAAACCGCCGCCGCGTGGGTCCACACCCCCGAAGCGAGGGCGCCGGAGTCGGCGATCAGGGTGGTCGTCGATCCCCCCGCCTTGAGGCGAAAGCGCAGCCGGCTCTCCCCTCCAGAGCGGATCGTCGAAAGCATGAAGACGTGGTCTTCGTCCTGGACGCCCCGGGCCTTGGAGAGGAAGCGGCCGTCCATCTGACCGAAGTCGTCGGCCCGGAACCACAGGCTGAAGGTCAGGGCCTCGCCCCCGAGGTCGAAGGTGCCGAGACGCACCCGGTCGTCGACGCCGTCGAAATCGAGGGCGGCTGCGCTGCCGTCGGCGGTCTCTGTCACCCAGAGGGGTCCCAGGAGGCCGCCGTTGAGCGCGCCGCTCGAGCTATCGAGGGCGATCTCCCCGGTGCCCTCCTCAAAGGACCAGCGGCCGATGAGGCCGTCCGTCACGTCGTCGACGCAGGCTACGACCTCGAGGCTGGTCGTGTCGCTGTCGCTCTCCTGACCGTCGGCCACCTCGAGCAGAAACTCGTAGGTGCCCAGCTCGGCGGGCTCCAGGAAGACCACGAGATCGTCGCCCGCAAAGTCGAGGGGCGGCCCGGCGGTTTGGGTCCAGCTTTCGGCGAGCAGCTCGTCGTCGCCGTCGGGGTCGAAGGAGGCCGAGCCGTTGAGGGTTACGGTGGCGCCGAGGGCGACCCTCTGCGGCGGCCCGGCGATCGCCACCGGCGGCAGATTCGCGACGGGGCCGATTTGAAAGCTCGCCTCGGCGATCGGGCTCGGCAGCAGGGGAGCCGCGAAGGCGCGGGCGCGCACCGTGGCCGTTTGATCGAGCGAGAAAGCTCCCGTGTAGAGCGGGCTCGCGAGAGCGGGCTCGCTGCCGTCGAGGGTATAGCGAATGGCCGCGCCCGGGGTCGCGGTCTCGAGACTCACCGTCACGGGACCGTAGAACTGGCCGCCTGGCGGCGCGATCGCGGGGGTGGCCACCGTCGACTGGCCCGTGAAGCGGATCCGGTGAACGCTGGCCTCTCCCGTTTGATAGGTGGTCAGCATGTAGAACAGGTCGCCGGTGAGCGGATCCACCCGGGTGAGAACCGGCTTGGCGTCGCCGAGGCGCACGTCGGAGGCAAAGCCCTCGACGGTCGGATCGCCGCTGCCGAGGACCCGGTGGATATCGCCGGAGTCGTTGGCGGAGTTGGTGCCCCACAGAGTGATGAAGTAATTGCCGTGGTACTCCGCGGGGAAGGACCCGCCGGCGGGGTACCAGGCGCCGCCGGTGATCAGCGCGCCGCCGATCTGCGCGCCGTCGGTGAAGGGAGCGCGCGGGGCGCCGAGGCCGTCATAGCCCTGGTGCCCGTAGTTGGCGCCTGCTTCGAGCAGGTAGATATCGGCCTTCTCGGGTCCGCGGGCGTCGTTCACAAAGAGCTTGCCGCTCAGCGCCTCGAAGGAGATCGAAAACGGGTTGCGCAGGCCCAGGGCGTAGATGCCGCGCAGCGGACCCGTCGCCTGGTTGTAGAAGGGGTTGTCCTGGGGAATCGAGCCATCGGGCTCGAGGCGGAAGACCTTGCCCGTGTAGGTTTCGAGAGACTGCACGTCATCGCCCCCGGACCAGCCGTCGCCGGTGGTGACGTAGAGCCTGCCGTCGGCGCCGAACTCGACCCCGCCGCCGTTGTGGCTGCCCGAAGAGCCCGTAGCGCTGTAGGGCAGGTCGAGGAGCAGCAGCTCGCTGCCCTCGAGGGCGACGTTCGGATCGTCGGGATCGGCCTTTATCCGCACCAGCCGGTTGTGGCGCGGGTTGTGGCGCATGTAGAAGGCGTAGAGGTAGCCGTTCCGGGCAAAGTCCGGATCGAAGGCCAGGTCGCGCAGTCCCGAGGAGCGGTGACGCTCCGGGTTGCCCTCATCGTCCACCGGAGTGTCGAAGGAGTAGAAGGGCTCGGCCAAAACCGTGAAGGCCCCCGAGAGTTCGTCGCGCACCGCAATCCGCAGGCGGCCGGTGATGCGCTCGGCAAAGAAGAGGCGGCCGTCGGGAGAAAAGGCCATGCCCGCGGGCGAGTCGAGGGATGCGAGAACCTGGGTGTTCTCAAAGCCCTCGGGGAGCTCGATGGCGGGGAGGGCGGCGGCGGCGGCGAGCGCCCAGGAGAGGGCCAAGAAGACGATTCCGGTCCGGGTCGAAAGCCGTCGAGTGTGCATGACGGGGCTCCTCACGCTCTTCCTCGGTCTCCGAGGCTGATTCGCGGCTCTCGAGAGAGCCGCCCTTTAAATCTGCATATTGCGATGCGCAGATAAAATATCAGAGACCGTGCCTTCAGTCCCAGCGCAGGGCCTTCGAGGGGTCGACGCGGGACGCCCGGGCGGCGGGGATTCCGCAGGCCGCCAGGGCCACCAGGGCGAGGCTCGCGAGCACGCTGAGGAAGGTGAGGGGATCTGACGGCTCGACGCCGTAGAGAAAGGAGGAGAGCGCCCGCCCGGCCGCGACGCCTCCCGCGAGCCCGAGGGCGGCCCCGAACGCGACGAGGCGCAGACCGTCCCCGAGAATCATTCGGACGACGGCGGCGCGGCGGGCGCCCAAAGCCATGCGCACGCCCAGCTCGTGGCGCCGCTCGCCCACCGCCTGGGCCAGCACGCCGTAGAGTCCCAGAGACGCCAGCAGCAGGCCCAGGCTCGCCACGCCCACCAGCAGGCTCGAGCCGGTGCGCGTCATGAAGAGCGCCGAGTCCATGGCCTCTTCCAGCGTTCTGAGCTCCACCGGGCCGACGCGCTCATCGAGCGCCCGGGACGTTCGGCGAATCGCGCTCAGCACGGGTTCCGGCGCTCCTCGGTGGGCCACCAGAACCCGGCGCATCTCGCTCGGCTGCTGCTGCATAGGTCGCCACAGGAACGATCTAGGCTGCTCGGTGAGGCTGCGGTATTTGCCGTTCGCCACCACTCCCACCACGGTCAGCGCCCGGTCGCCGGTGAAGTCGTCGACCGCCAGCTGGCGGCCGACGGGCCATTCGCTGGGCCCGAGCTCCGGCCACAGGGCGCGAGCCGCGGTCTCGTTGAGAACGGCGACGGGCGCTGCGTCTCGGTCGTCGGATTGTCGGAAGGTTCTGCCGGCGAGGAGCGGAATCTCCATCAGCTCGAAATAGCCAGACGACGCGGCCGCCTGATCGCTGCGCGGCCACTCGTCGAGCGGCGCGGAGCGCCCGGAGTAGGGGATCAGCGCCATGGTGTTGGTCTGGAATCCCAGCGGCAGATGGCTGATCTCCGCGGTCGCCGTGACGCCGGGCAGGCCCGAGAGGCGCTCGCGCAGTCTGGCGAAGAATTCCTTGGAGCGGCCTTCTTCCAGGCCCTGGAAGGAGGGGGCGAGGGTGGCGACCGCGACTTGATCGGTGCTGAAGCCCGGGTCCGCCGTGCGCTGAGCCCACAGGCTGCGGAGCATCAGCCCGGCGGAGCTCAAGAGAATCACGGAGAGCGCTACCTGCCCGACCACCAAAGCCGAGCGCGTGCCGCCTCGCCGCCCCGCGCCGCCTCCGCGGCCCTCTTCTCTAAGGGTCGAGGAGAGATCGACCTTGAGGGACGCCAGGGCGGGCCAGAGTCCGAAGGCCATGGAGGTGATGAGAGTCACGGCGGCGACGAAGAGCCCCACCCTCTGGTCGAGCGCCACGCCGGGGTCGATCGGCACGGGGAAGGGCAGATCGGGCTGCGCGAGCCTGCGCCCCACAAGGCCCGCCAAGGCGAGGCCCAGAGCGCCGCCCGCCGAGGCGAGCACCAGGCTCTCGGCCAGCAGCTGACGCAGGATCTGGAGCTTCGAGGCTCCCAGGGAAAGCCGCGTCGCCATCTCGTGCCGTCTGCCGATGGCCCGCGCCAGCAGCATATTGGCCAGGTTGGCGCAGGCGATCATCAGCAGCAGACACGCCACCGCCAGGGAGAGAAGCCCCGCCAGGCGCAGCGGACCGTCGACCTCGGGAACCAGCCGCACCTCGCTGCTGGCCTTGAACAGAAAGCGGCGGTCCTGGTGACTGGCAGGAAACGCGGCCGAGGCGGCCGCGGCCAGGGTTTCAAACTCCGCCTCAACCTGCCGGAGGGTGGCGCCCTCCGCCAGCCTGCCCATGCCCCACACCCAGCGAAAAGCGGGATCTTCCATGGAGCCCAGGCCCTCCGTGCGCCGGCCGGCGCTCTGCATGCTGCCCGTGTTGAGGCGCTGGGCGGTGCGGATGGGCAGCCACACTTCGGGCGAAAAGCCCTGGAAGAAGCCGCGGAATCCCGACGGCACCACGCCGACGACGGTGAGCGGCCTGCCCTGGATTCGGATCGTGGATCCCACGATCGTCGGGTCGCCGCCGAACTCTCGCTGCCAGGTCTCGTGCCCCAAAACCAGGACCTCGGCATCTTCGTCTCCGGGCTGCAGCAGGCGGCCGAGGGCAGGGCTTACCCCCAGCATCGGGAACCAGCCCGGGGTCACCTGCGCGCCGATGGCCATGCGGGAAGTGCCGGGGTCGAAGGCGAGCAGCGTGAGGGTGTAGGCCTGAAGATCCTCGAGGGTCCGGGAGCGCTGACGGAAGTACTCGATGTCGGAAGCCGCGCTGGTCGAGTGCCTCGCCTCGCCGCGACCGAGGGTGTAGAAATTCACCAGCTCGTGGGAATCCACGGCGGGTACGGGACGCAGCAGAAGGGCGTCGACGATGCTGAAAACAGAGGCGTTAACGCCGACGCCGAGCCCGAGGGTCAAAACGGCAACGACCGTGAAAACGGGCCGCTTGGCGAGCATTCGAGCTGCGAATCGAAAGTCGCGCAGGAGCGCGCCGATCGGCTCGAGGGGGCCCGAGCCCGAGCCCGTGGCGGCCGCCGGCGCGCCGAGCGCGCCGAGGCTGGGACGGGCGCTCGTTCCCTCCCTTCGAGGTGCCGAAACGGAGCGAGCCAGCTCCTCGAAGTCGGGAATCTGCCGGTCCGTCCAGCGGCGGCAGCGCTCCGCCAGGTCCGGCGCGCTCGCCAGAAGGTCGGCACGCTCCGGCTCTTCCAGGGCGGCGTCCAGAAGGAGCTGGGCCAGCTCGTCGACGACGTCGTTTTCCCTCTCTGGGGTCAGGCCGAGGTCCGGCAGGCGCTCCTGGACCTTGCGGCGGAGCGCGGCGAAGAGTTGATCTTCAGAAGATGGCTTCATCTCGATCCTCAATTTCAGCCCCGGCGGCGCGCGGTCAGGCGCGCTCCGGCTGTTTCGGGTCCGGCGCCATCACCTGCGCCACGGCTTCGACAAAGACCCGCCAGCTGCGGCGCTTGGCCGCCAGCTCGCGGCTGCCTTCCTCGGTCAGGCGGTAGAAGCGGCGCCGGCGCTCGCGGGGTTTCTCCACCCAGCGTCCGGCGATCCAGCCCTTGCCCTCCAGGCGATTGAGCAGCGTGTAGAGCGAGGCAGCGTGGAAGTCGAGCACGCCGCTCGAGCGGTCGCGGATGCTTTTGGCGATGTCGTAGCCGTGGCGCTGGCGCTCCTCGAGCAGCGAGAGCACCAGCATCTGCGCCGCGGCTTTCTTCTTCTCGGGGTCGGCGGAGGCGAGGTCGAGGTCTCTTTCTGGCTTCATGACCTTCGATACGCTTCGTCGACATAGATGTTACATCCATAGGTGTTATAGCCATCTATAGAGCTGGTCGAACCCCTCGGGCCAGCGCGCTTCAGGTCGAGCAGAGGGATCGGGCGAATATGGCGGGCCAGCCAGCCTTGGGGCGGCTCGCCCGCCGGCGCATTCAAGGCGCGGGCTCGTATTCCTGGACCTTGAAGTTGTCGAAGATGCCGGTGGCGCCGCCGACTGACGTCAGGCCTAGATAGCCCGGCTGCAGCTCGATGAAGCCGCTGCTCAGGCCGTCGAAGAGCCAGTCCCCCGACAGCGCGTCGATGCGGCGGCCGTTGACGAAGACCTCGACGAGGTGATCGGCGACGCGCACGCCCAGGCGAAGGGTCTGGCCGGGTGCGGCGGCCAGGTTGGCCGTGGCGGTGCCGCCGTTGACGATCTGAAGCGGCGCTCCAGGACCGGTCCAGAGCCGCAGCTTGGTGGTCTGACCTTCGCGGGTGAGCTGGACCACGAGGCCCGAATGGGGAACGCCCACGCCGG
>JBCCLG010000325.1:0-6419 GCA_039027015.1 Acidobacteriota bacterium
GCGCCGAGCTCGATCCCGAATCGATCCTCGCCGTCGTGCCGACCTCGGGCTCCTCGGGCCGCGCCAAGGGGGTTGCGCTCTCGAGGCGCGCCTTCGAGGCGGCCGCCGAGGCCCACGCCCGGCATCTCGGCTGGGCGGACGAGGACCGCTGGCTCCTGACCCTGCCCCTCGCCCACGTCGGCGGGCTCTCGATCCTGACCCGCTGCCTGTGGGCCCGGCGGACCGTGGTGCTCGCCGCGGACCGAAGCTTTGAGCCCAGCGAGGTCCTTCGGCGCCTCGAGCGGCGCCGGGTCAGCCTGCTCTCGGCGGTGCCGACCATGCTGCGCGGCCTGATGCGCTCCGGCTCGCCGCCCGCGGCCCTGCGCGCGGTGCTCGTCGGCGGCGCCGCCGTACCCGCCGAGCTGCTGCGCGAGGCCCGCGTGGCGGGCTGGCCCGCGCTGGCCACCTACGGCCTGACCGAGGCGTGCGCCCAGGTGGCAACCCAGCCCCTCAACGACCTCGAGGCGCCCGAGCGTCCCGTCGAGGGCGCTCCCCTGCTCCACGGAGTCGAGGCGCGCCTCGCCAGCGACGGCGCCCTCGCCCTGCGCGGGCCCCAGCTCCTGACCGGCTATGTCGGCGAGGGCCTCGAGGAGGGCGCGGGGGCGGGAAAAGACGGCTGGTTTAAAACCGGCGACCTCGCCACCTGGACGGCCGAAGGCCGACTCAAAATCCTCGGCCGGCGAGACCGCGTGGTGATCACCGGCGGCGAGAACGTGCAGCCGGCGGACGTCGAGCGGGCGCTCGCGGCGCTGCCGGCCGTTGCCGAGGCCTGCGTGGTCGGCCTCGCCGACGAGAGGTGGGGCCAGCGCGTGGCCGCGGCCGTGGTGCCGAGCACCGAGCAGGGCGTTCGCGACGGGGCGCTCGACCTCGCGCGGGTGCGCGCTGAGCTCGAGGACCGCCTCGCCGACTTCGAGCGACCGCGACAGATCCTCATCGTGCCCTCCCTGCCGCGCACGGCGAGCGGCAAGGTCGACGCCGGCGCCGTCACCAGGCTTTTCGAGACGTAAAAAAACGCCGGCCCGCTCGCGTTCGGACCGACGTTGGCACCGTGAGAAACGGCTTGTTTGGAGGACGCGCCGTGAAGCGCTACGAGACGCTGCCGAGCCGCCGCCTCGGTGCCCGAAGCGAGGTGCCGCTGCCGCGGAGCCGCGCCCAGGCGCTGGAGAGGAGAAGCTCCAGGTCGAGGATCAGGGCCGTAAGGGTCGAACGTCTCATGGCGCCGATAAACAGCAACGACCGTGCCAGCCTCCGCGCGAGCGTTTTAGGGCGCCCCGAGCGCCCCCAAAGGGCCCAAGCGCCCGGGCTGCGTCCCTCGAATCAGACGCCGACCGTCCACTGGAGTGGACGCATCCGGCGGGGGCGAGCGCTTGCGGCTCGGGATGCGCTGCTGTAAAACACGGGCACCGTGTCGAAGCTCTTTTCGATCCTGATCGGCGGCGTGATCGCCGCCGCCTTCCTCGGTCCCGGCACGATCACCGCCGCGGCCAGCGCCGGCGCCGGCCACGGATTTTCCCTGCTGTGGGCCCTCGGGTTCGCCACCCTCGCGTGCCTGGTGCTGCAGGAGGCCGCGGCGCGCCTGACCATCGCTTCGGGCCTGCCCCTGGGCGCCGCGCTGCGCAGGCGCTCCCAAGGAGTGGCCGGCCAGGCGATGCTGCTGCTCGTTTTGGGCGCCATCGTGCTGGGCTGCGCGGCCTACGAGGCGGGCAATATCCTCGGCGGAGTCGCCGGCGCCCAGCTCGTTTTCAAGGACGCGTCGCCGCGCCTTTTGACCGCCCTCTCCGTCGGCCTCGCCCTAGCGCTCCTGAGCCTCGGCTCGACCCGCCTGGTGGCGAGCGTGCTCGGCGCCTTGGTCGCGGTGATGGGGATTGCGTTTGCGGTTACCGCGATCGGCCTCGGGCCGCCGCCTCTCTCCCTCGCCAAGGGCCTTCTGGTGCCCAGCGCTCCCGCCGGCTCCGGGCTGCTGATTCTCGGCCTGGTCGGCACCACGGTGGTGCCCTACAACCTCTTTCTCGGCTCGGGCCTGGCCGCCGGCCGGCGGCTGGACTCCGTGCGTCTCGGTCTGGTTGTGGCCATCGGCCTCGGAGGCCTGGTCTCGATGGCGGTTTTGGTGACCGGCAGCGCGGTGCGCGGCGCTTTCTCCTTCGCCGCATTGGCCGAGGTGCTGGCCGCCGAGATGGGCCCCTGGGCGGTGGACTTTTTCGGCGCCGCGCTCTTTGCCGCCGGCTTCTCCTCGGCGGTCACCGCGCCGCTGGCCGCCGCGATGACCGCGCGCGGCCTGTTTGCCGACGGCGCCGACGACCCGCGGTGGAGCGACCGCGCCTGGCGTTTCCGCGCGGTCTGGCTGGTGGTGCTCGCCACCGGCGCCGCCTTCGGCCTGAGCGGCGTTCGACCGGTGCCGGTGATCCTCGCCGCCCAGGCGCTCAACGGCGCCCTGCTTCCCCTCGTCGCGGCTTTTCTGCTGATCGTGGTCAACGACCGCCACCTCATGGGTTCGAGGAGGAACACCAACGGGCCGGCCGCCAACGCGGCGATGGCGACGGTGGTCGCGATCGCCACCGCCCTCGGCGTGCGCGGCGTGCTGCGCGCCGCCAGCTCGGCTCTCGGACGCCCGGAGTGGGCCGCCAGCGCCTCCCTGCTCGCGGCCTGCACCGCGCTGGCGCTCGCCCTGTGCGCCGGCTTCATCCTGCGCGAGCTGCGAAGGGAGAGGAGAATGGCCGCCGCGGCGGCTACGGCGGCATCCGACGATTGAAAAAACAAAAATACTATGTAAGCCTTACGATCCTGGCCCTGAAGACTCTTGCATGCCGGAGAAAACCGTTTGACCTTGGATACTCAGCGGCAGCGTGAGACGCCCGAAGGGGTCACCCTCACCTTTCCAGTCGCTGGCCCCTCCATTCGCTTCTATGCCTGGCTCCTCGACTTTCTGATCCTCGCGCTGGTTCAGGCGGTCCTCGGGACGTTTCTGGGGCTTTTGGGCCCGGCGGGTCTAGGAGCCTTTTTCATCTGCTATTTCGTGCTCAACTGGTTTTATCCGGTGTATTTCGAGGTGTGGAGCGGCGGCTCCACGCCGGGCAAGAAGGTGATGGGCCTCGAGGTCATTCACGACGACGGCACCCCGGTGGGCCTCTCCGCCTCGGTGGTGCGCAACCTGCTGCGCGCCGCGGACGTCCTGCCCTTTCTCTACGCCACGGGTCTCGTGACCATGCTGCTCGATCGCGACTTCAGGCGCCTGGGCGACTTGGCCGCGGGCACGCTGGTGATCCACCGGGAGAAGCCCTCGCTGATCGACGAGGTGCCCCGCGAGGCGCCCCTGGCGCCGCCCTTCCCGCTGCTCCGCACGGAGCGCAGGGCGCTGGTGGACTTCGCTTCGCGGCTGCCGCGCTGGAACCCCGAGCGGGCGGGCGAGCTGGCCACGGTGGCCCGCCCGCTGACCGGCGAAGGGGGCGGCAGGAGCGCGGCGCGGCTGGTGGGCATGGCCAATTGGATTCTCGGCCGCTCGCTGGAGCCGGAGCAGGGCCAGGAGGCCGAGGGTTGAACCAGGACCTCTTTACCCAGCGCCACCGCGACACCTGGAGCCGCACCGAGGCGATCCTCGATCGGGCCGAGAAAGGCGGCGATTGGGATGTGTCGCTCGCCGAGCTGCCGGCGCTCTACAGGCGGTGCTGTCAGCATTTGGCCCTCGCCCGCCAGCGCCAGTACGGAGCCCGCCTCGAGGACAGGCTTCACACGATCGCCCTGCGCGGCTATCGCGTGCTCTACGGCGAGAAACCCAGCTCGTGGCGCGCGCCCCTGCGCTTTCTGGCTGCCGACTTTCCGGCTCTGGTGAGGGCGCACGCCGGCTATTTCTGGCTGGCGACGGCCCTCTTCTACCTGCCGGCTCTGGCCATGGGCGGTCTCGTGATGCAGGAGCCCGACGCCATCTACTCCCTGATCAGCCCCCTTGACGCGGCGAATTACGAGGAGATGTACCGCGTGCGGGATACCGAGGAGCGCGGGGCGGCGGCGGATCTGCAGATGTTCGGCATCTACATCTGGAACAACATCTCGATCGCCTTCCGCACCTTCGCCGCGGGCCTCTTCGCCGGCCTCGGAAGCCTTTTCTTCCTGGTCTTCAACGGCCTGTTTCTCGGCGGCGTGATGGCCCATTTGGTGCACGCCGACTCGGCGGTCAACCTGACCAGCTTCGTGATCACCCACGGCGCCTTCGAGCTGACCGGACTGGTGATCTCCGGGGTCGCCGGGCTGAAGCTGGGCGCGGCGATCATCGCGCCCGGCAGAAGAACCCGCGCCGAAGCGCTGCGCCACGCCGGTCCGGAATGCGCCCAGCTGATCTTCGGGGTCACCGCCATGCTGCTCATAGCCGCCTTCGTGGAGGCCTTCTGGTCCTCCACCGCGGCCGTTCCCCCGGCCGGCAAATACCTGAGCGGCGCCGTCGCCTGGATCGCGGTCCTCGTCTATTTGGCGATGGCCGGTCGCGGGAGCTCGGCCCTGCGAGCGGCCGCCGGGAGCCTCGATGGACCTTGAAAAGCTCGCGGTGCGCCTCAGGCCGCGCAACGACTGGGAGGCCGCCGACCTGGGCTTCACCATGGTCAGGGCCTGGTTGCGGCCGGTTTTCGGCGCCTGGCTGGCGATCGCCGCGCCCGTGCTGGTGCTCCTCGTGGCGACCCTCGGCGGCTGGGGTCTGCTGCTCTTCTGGTGGCTTCTGCCCCTGTGGGAGATCCCCAGCCTGCTGGTTCTCAGCCGGCGGGTCTTCGGCAGCCCCTCGAGTACGGGGGAGGTTCTGCGCGCCACCCCCGGCCACTGGAGGCGGTGCCTGGCGGACATCACCTGGAGGCGCTTCAATCCCTGGCGCTCTTTCGCTCTGCCGGTGGCGCATCTCGAGGGCTCCGGCGGCAGCGCCCGGCGCGATCGGCTTCGCGTGCTCGAGAGCCGCGGCACCGAGGTGCCCCTGGCGCTCAGCGCCTCGTTCTTTCTCTTTCAGTTCTCGATTGGCCTCGGGCTTTTTGTGCTCCTCCTCGTGATGACCCCGGACTGGGTGGCAATCGACTGGGAGCGGATCGTCGACGGCATTTTCGAGGGCGCCGCGCCCGCCGCCTCGCGGGTTCTCTATGTGCTGCTCGGCTGCGGCACGCTGGTGGTCAACCCGTTCTATGTCGCCGCGGGCTTCTGCATCTACCTCAACCGGCGCACCGACCTCGAGGGCTGGGATCTCGAGATCGCCTTCCGCGGCATGGCGTCGAGAATCCGCGAGCTCAGCCGCTCCTCCAGGCCGCGCACCGCCGCCGCCCTCGCCCTCGCGGCGCTGCTGGCGGGTCTCGCGGGCGCGCCGAGCGCGCGGGCCGAGACGCTGCCGCCCGCCGAATCGGTGGCTCCAGCCGAGGGAACGCCGACGGGAGCCAAGCACGCGGTTTATGCCCGCCCGGAGCTTCAGACCCGGGAGACCGTCGAGCGTTGGAAGCTCAAAGAGGGCCTGGTCGACTCCGGCCTCTTCGACTTCGACACCGATTCGGAACCCTCCTGGCGCGGCGGCGCAGGCTTTGAAATCCCCGGCCTGGCGCAGGTTTTCGAGGTCGCCCTGTGGGTGGGGGCGGGGCTCCTGGTGCTCTTGATGCTGAGAGAAATCTGGCGCGCGGCACCGCGCGGCGGGGCCTCGAGGCGCGATGAGCCGCGGCCCGCGGCGGCGCGGGTTCTCGGCATGGACGTGCGCGAGGAGTCGCTTCCCGAGGACGTGGCCGGCGAGGCCGAGAGGCTGTGGCGCACCGGCCAGGAGGAGGCGGCCTTGAGCCTGCTCTACCGCGGCGCCCTCTCGAGGCTCCTTCACGAAGGGCTGCAGCTGCGAGAGAGCTTTACCGAGGCGGACTGCCTGCGCGCCGCCCGGCGCTTCCTGACCACCGAGCGCACGACTTTTCTCACCCGCCTGACCGCGGCCTGGCAAAGCGCCGCCTACGCCCACCGGCGCCTCGATCTGGACCAGGCCCTCGATTTATGCCGCGGCTGGCGGCGCACCTTCCCGGCGGCGACGGCGGCGGCGGCGGCGGCATCACCGGGGCAGAGGACGCCGTGAGCGGACGGGCGAAGGGCGCGCTGTGCCTGCTCCTGGCGGCCACGGCGGTCGGCCTTTTCTTCCTCCTCTTCGAGCGGGGGCCGGCGGAGGTCGACAAGCCGCTTTCGGGGGAGGCGGCGATCGACCCCTACTTCGCCCTGCGCGAGCTTTTCGCAACGCTCGGCGTCGAGGCCCGCTCCTCGGTCAGCCTCGAGGAGCTGCCCTCGCGGGCGGAGAGCGCCACCCTGATCCTGGCCCTCGGCTCCGGCCCTCTCCCCGAGACCGATCTGCGGCGCCTCTTCGATTGGGTGGAGAGCGGCGGGCACGTGCTGCTGGA
>JBCCLG010000326.1:0-6408 GCA_039027015.1 Acidobacteriota bacterium
ATGTGCCCGAGCCCGCTGGATGTTTACATGTTTATATCGCGCAATCAGCGCACGCTCATGCGGATCTCATCAATCTCGACCTTTCAGCTGTGCGAAACGCTCCGGCTGCGGGCTGGGAGAGCGCTCCCGCCGCGTGCGGGTCGACGGCTTCGGGACCTCCCGTGGCCTCTCCGTAGAGACACGCAACGTCCAGATGCTCCGAGATCTTGTCGAAGAGCAGCTCTTCCTGGAACGGCTTGGTGACCACGTCGTCGCAGCCGGCGGCCAGGATCCGCCGCCGGTCGTGCTCGAAGGCCGTGGCGGTGAGGGCGATAATCAGAGTCCGGAAGGCGCCGCCCTCGGCCTCCCGCTGGCGGATTCTCCGCGTCGCCTCGTAGCCGTCCATCCGCGGCATGCGGATATCCATGAAAATCAGATGGGGCCGCCAGTTGGCCCACAGCTCCGTGGCCTCCAGTCCGTCCGCCGCCTCGCGCACGTAGATGCCCACGCCGCCGAGCAGGCGCATCAGCAGGCGCCGGTTCTCCTCGGCGTCGTCGACCACCAGAATGCGCGGCGGGTCCTGGGAAAGCGCAAGTCCCGAAGCGGGAAGCCGGCGGCGCCGCGGCTGGGGCGGCGAGGCCGCCTCGGGCAGGGGAATGCTGAAGCTGAAGATGGAGCCTTTATTGAGCTCGCTCCAAACCTGGAGCTCGCCGCCCATCATCTCCACCAGCCGCTTGGAGATCGGCAGGCCGAGCCCGGTGCCTTCCTTGGGCTCGGCGCCGTCCGCGGACTGCACGAAGGGCTGAAAGAGGGTCTCCACGTCTCGCGGCGCGATGCCGACGCCGGTGTCTTCGATATCGAAGGAGCCGACCTCCTCGCTCCAGCGGATGCGCAGCTCGATGCGTCCGGACTCGGTGAACTTGACGGCGTTCGAGAGCAGGTTGATGAGCACCTGGGCCAGGCGGCCGCTGTCGCCGCGCACGGCGCGCGGAAGCTGATCGGCGCCGAGCACGAGAAGCTCGAGCCCCTTTTGCTCCGCGCGTCCGGCGGTCATTTCCTCGACGCTGCGCAGCACCCGGCGGGGCTCGAAGGTCTCGCTGGCCAGCGAGAGCTTGCCGGCCTCGATTTTCGACAGCGAGAGAACGTCGTTGATCAGGCCGAGAAGGTGTTCGCCGCTGCGCAGAATCGAGCCCAGGCTTTCCTGGTGGTCGGCATCGAGGGCGCTGTCGCGCTCCATCAGCTGGGCGAAGCCGAGCATGGCGTTGAGCGGCGTGCGCAGCTCGTGGCTCATGTTGGAGAGGAAGGTGCTCTTGGCGCGATTCGCCTCCTGAGCCCTGCGCCTTTCCTCGAGCGCCTCCTCCAGGGACTTGAGCGCCCGGCGCTGGGCGCTGGTGGCCTCGAACTCGGACTTCTTGAGTCTCTCGACGGTCTCCGAAAGCTCCGAGGTGCGCTGCAAAACCAGCTCCTCGAGCTCCGAGCTGCGCCTTTTGAGCGCGGTGACGCGCCAGCGGATGCTGCCGAAGACCAGGGCGAAGCCAAGGAGCGCATAGGAGAGCTGGGCCCACCAGGTTTTCCACGGCGGAGCCTCGACGTCGAAGCTCAGCCGGATGGAGTCCTCGTTGCACACGCCGTCGGCCGAGCAGGCCGCGGCCCGGAAGACGTATTCGCCCGGGTCGAGGTTGGTGTAGGTCACGGGCCGCCGGCGGCCCATATCGATCCAGTGATCGTCGAAGCCGTCGAGGCGGTAGCGGTACTCGATTTCCTGGGGCGCCGCGAGATCGAGGGCGAGGAAGGCGATCTCGAGGGTCCTCTCCCGATGGCCGACCCGCCAGCTGCCGACGCCCGCCGCGCCGTCTGCCGCGACCTCGCGCTCGCCGATCTTGAGCGAGGTGAGATACACGGGAAGCGTCCGCCTTTGGGCCGCGAGGGACCTCGAAGGATCGACGATCGTGACGCCCCCCGGTCCGCCGAAGTAGAGGTCTCCGTTGGAGGCTATGAGGCTGGCGCCGGTCAAGAAGTCGACCGACGGCAGGCCGTGGCGTGATTTGAAGACCCGGACGGTGTCGGTGGCCGGCTCGACCCGCGCGATGCCCTGGTTGGTAGAAATCCACACTCTGTCGCGAGCGTCGATCTCGACCCCGGCGACCGAATTGCGCGGCAGCCCGTCTCGAGTGGTCCAGGTACGGAAGGTTCCGCCCCGCCGGTCGTCGGTCATCATCGCCAGGCCAGATCCGTAAGTGCCCACCCAGAGCCGCTGCTGTGAGTCCAGCGCCAGGGACATCACGGAGTCTTCCGGCAGGGAGGTGGCGTCGCCCGGGCGCGAGGGAAAGCGCTCGAAGAGCCCGGTTTCGGGATCTAGGCGATTCAGCCCACCGTCGTGAATGCCGACCCACAGCAGGCCGTTTGCGCCTTCTGCCAGCGTGACCACCAAGTCGCCGCTGATCGACGCGGGGTCGCCTTTATCGTGCCTGAAGACTCTGAATTTGCCGCTCTCGCGATCCAGCAGGCCGAGTCCGCCCCTGAAGGTGCCCACCCACAGGCGGCCCCGGGAGTCCTCGAGGATCGCCACCACGCCGGCGGCTGGCAGGGACTCCGGATCGCCCGGAATGTGGCGGTAGGAGCGCAGCTCCGGGCTCCCCGGGGGCTTTTGAAAAAGCCCGTCTCGGCGGGTGCCGATCCACAGCGAGCCGGCGGAGTCGAACAGCATCTTGGTCGCCTTGATTCCGCGCAGCGCCGCGGGCTGATTGAGGAATTGGCCGTCGCGATCGGTGCGGAAGACCTCGCCGTCTCGGAGTCCTACCCACACTCCGCCCTCCGCATCCTCGGCGAAGGTCATGGTCTCGCTGCGGATCAGAGCCCTCTGCTCGAGGTTGGCGACCGCGACGGTCTCAAAGGGCGCGGAGGTGAGGACGCGGTCGAAGCCGGCGGACTCGGTTCCGACAAAAAGAAGTCCGGTTTGATTGAGAAAGAGCGCGACGACCGAATCGTGGGCCAGGGTGCTGGGATCGCCCTCCACGTGCCGGTAGACGAAAAATCGCCCCGTGGTGGCCTGGTAATAGGCAAGGCCACGGCCGGTGGCGATCCAGAGATCTCCGGGCACCGCTGCGGGCTCGATGTCGCGAATCGCGGAGCTGGGGAGCCAGTCCAAAGGACGATCTGGATCCTCGAGGAGGGTCTTGAGCTCGCGGCTCGAGGGATCGAATTGGAGAAGCCCTTTCTCGGTGCCGATCCAGAGGACGCCGCGCTCGTCCTGATGGAGAGCGTAGATGCGCTCGGTGATCTCTCGGGGAAGGACCCTTTCAGGAAAGGACGCGCCGGCCTCAAGGTGCGCCACGCCGTCATCCAGGCCTAGCCAGAGTCCGCCGCTGCGCCCGGGGGCGAGACGGTAGACGCCGCCGATCGGCGCCTCTCCCGGGCTTGCGAGGACTCTTCTGACGGCGCCAGTCGAGACGTCGAGGAGGTCAACGCCTCCATCGCTGGTCGCGACCCACAGGGAGCCATTCTCCTCGAAGAGGAGATCGCGGATGTTGGTTCCCGAGAGATCGCCGCCGTCGCCGGTCTGCTGTGGAAAGCGCTCGAAGCGGTCCGGCCACGCGGAGAGACGGGCGATGCCCTGAGGAGTCCCCACCCACAGCGTTCCGGACGCGTCCTCGGCGAGGCAGCGGACTTCAGAGTTGGGGAGAGAGCCGGGATCCTGAGAGTCGCGCGTCAGGGTCACGAAATCGCGGCCGTCCCAGCGGTTGAGCCCCTCCTGGGTGCCGATCCAAAGGTACCCTTTCTGGTCCTGCAGCACGGCCCAGGCGGTGCGCTGGCTGAGACCGTCTTCAAGACTGAGATTCTTGAAATACAGCGACGGCGCCTGGGCCTGCGCGGGCCCGGGCGCCCAGCAGAACAGGGCAAGATTCGCCAGCGCGAGTCGTATCGACAGACGCCGCGATCTCACCAGACGGACGGACCTGGGAAGTTCCTTCGACACCCTCATGGGAAGGCGCCGATGGTAGCACGCGGCCGAGGCGTGAAGGGCCAGCCCTCGGCTGCCGAGGGCTGGCGGTCGGGACTACTCCTGGACGGTCGAAGGCCCGACGCTCAGGGGCTGCGCCATCATGTCGATGCCCGAGAAGAGGCTCGCCGGAGCGAGCGGGGCCGGCGGCGTGGAGCCGTCGATCCAGGGATAGGTATCGATCCACGGGAAGGTGTCGATCCAGGGGAAAGTCTGGACCCATGTTCCCTCATCCCAATCGACCTCCTGAACCAGCGGCAGCGCGTCGATCCAGGGGAAGGTGTCGATCCACGGGAAGGTGTCGATCCACGGGAAGGTGGCGGTGGAGAATTCCCCATCCCAGGCCGAGCCGATCGAGCCGTCGAAGCCAAGGATCTCGAAGGTCCCGTCGGCGTTCTGCCGGACCGGTCCGCCAAAGTGCGCCGTGTTGGCCAGGTCGGCGTCGATATCGAGCCCGCGATTGCCGCAGTCGGTGGCCTCGGAGAGCGCGGCGGCGAGGGCGTTGACCATGCCGGTTCCCTGCTGCAGCACGCTATAGGCCAGGGTGCCATCCGGGTTGGTGGCGGGCCGCGCCGAGGCCTGGATCCGGCACTTGACTTCGTCGGGGGTGAGGTGGGGCTCGGCGCTGAGCAAAAGCGCCGCCACCCCGCTGACCACCGCCGCGGACTGAGACGTGCCCGACAGGCGGTAGAAGCGAGGCCGCTCGCGCCACTCGGGAAAAAGCCGGCCGAAGTAGGTGTCCTGGGACATCAGCGCGAGCATGTGGCCGCCCGGGGCCACCACGTCGGGCTTGATGAAGCCGGCGGGGGAGGGCCCGGCCGACGAGAAGCTGGCGAGGCGGTCGTCGGTGGGCTCGAAGGGGGTGTCGCCGTCGGTCATGGCGCCGACGGTCAGAACGTAGGGCACGTTGCCCGGCGCGCCGACGGTCAGCGGCTCAGGGCCGGTGTTGCCGGCCGAGGTCACTACCACGATGCCGCTCTGCCAGGCCTTCATCACGGCCTGGTTGAGGGGATCATCCCAGTAGAAAGACTGGGGCGGCGCCGAGAACGAGAGATTGAGCACCCGAATGCCGTAGCGCTGGCGATTGGCCACCACCCAGTCGAGGGCGCTGATGACGTCGGCGTAGGTGCTGCGACCCTCGAGGTCGAAGGCCTTGACCGACACCAGATCCGCCCCCGGCGCCACGCCCCGATAGTTCCAGCCGTCGCTCACCGTGGAGTCCAGGATGATGCCGCTCACGTGGGTGCCGTGGCCGTTTTCGTCGTTGGTCATGCCCGTGCCGTTCTGGCTTACCAGCGAGCCCGAGAAGGCGTCGTATTGGGCGCGTACCCGGCGGTCGTTCCAGGCGTTGCGCCGCAGGCCGCGCTTGCGCCACATGCCGGTATCGATCACCGCCACGGTGACGCCGTAGCCGTCAATGCCGAAATAGTGGAGCCAGTGGGCGTCGATTTGGGTGGGGTAGAAGGTGCGGTCAAGAGAGTCGCCGGCGACCTCGATCGCCGCGTCGCGCCAGACTCGGCGCAGCTCTGGGGAGCCCATGAGGCGCCGCAGCTGGGCGTCGTCGAGGGTCGCCGCAACCCCTCGGATGATGCCGAGCTCGCGGGTGGGCTCGCCGCCCGCCTCGATCACCAGGCGGGCCGCCGTGCGGGCGCTCTCCGCCTGCACGATCATCGAGTGGACGGCCGGCGAGGCCTGGGGAAGATCGACGGTCCGGCCGGGGCCGGCGGTCTCGGCGAGACTTGCGTGGGGCAGCGCCGCGAGCGCGGCCGCGAGGATCAGCGACCGCAGTGGATAGAGGGACGGTGCACCGAAAAAAACGGGAGAAGAAGTGGACATTTGGCCTCCAAAGCGCCCGGAGCCGAAAACGGCCCTGGCAGATGGTCAGTTCGGGATCGGACGCCTTGACGGGGGCAGCACTCGATCCCTGAGATTTGACGAGTTTAGCAAGAGAGGGGCCAGCGGGTGCCCGAGCCATATTCGAGATTTGGTCTTAAAGGCTGGCCCGCTCGAGAGCCTCATAAGGTTAGGAAATCCGGGCTTCGGAACTCGCCGGCCGGGCTAAGTGAGCCTCCAAGGCCAGAACAATAGACGCTTCGAGGCCGCTCGTCCGGTCGGCTCCCTGGGAAAGAAGCCGCCTCGGAGGCATAATTCCTTCGATGAGACGAGGAATTTTTACCCGCATGGTCAAAACGCCCCTCTTTCCCCCGCCTTTAAGAGTCCGCCGAGCCCGCGCTTTTGGGTTGGCCGCGGGTTGGCCCGAGCTTCCAAGGTGAGTTTCGCCGGGCAGCCTGAGTCTCCCCCCGGCACGAGGCCGCCCGGCCGCGTTGGGCGGCTGGGCCTCGGCGCTTCTCCTTTTGGCACCGGCTGCGCCGCGTGGGCTGCGGCGGCATGCGCTCTCTTCTTGGCCTCGTGCGCGCCGCCCATACTGC